>NZ_JBHXTO010000016.1:0-115193 GCF_042677425.1 Streptomyces sp. NPDC127119
CGAGGGCTTCCGCCCGGCACACCGAGAGCACGCACCAGACGCCGCCCGGCCCGCCCTACGGGCGGACGTCGGGAATTTGACGACAGGACCTAGCGCCGGAGCGACCGTCCGAAGCCGGAGGCGAGCGGCATTCGCAGGCCCAGCGGCGGCGGGGCCGCGAGCGCGTCCTCCACGGGCCGTGAGAACGCCCGCCCGAACAGCGCCCCCATCACGAAGTCCTCGGCGAGCGCGTGCACTTCGTCGCGGAACGCGTGCAGCGCGTGCCGGTCCGAGTGCACCTCGAACCGGCAGATGTCCCGGTTCGCCTTCTTGGCCCGCGCCGCGAGCCGGAACGACAACTCGGGGTCGGTCCGCTGGTCGTTGGTGCCGTGCACGATCAGCACCCGCCGCCCCGCGAGCTGTTTCACCGGTTCGGGCGGTGCCGCGACGTCCTCCTCGGGCAGCCAGGGGGACAGCGCGAGCACGGAGTTGACGGCGTCGTGGCCTCCCGCGCGCAGGGCGGCCCGCCCGCCCATGTCCACCCCGGTGAGGCAGACGGGCACGTCCCCGTACCGCCGTACGACCTCGTCCGCGGCCCACGTGGCGTCCTGTGCCAGATGTGCCTCGCTCCCGTTCCAGCCGCGGAACCGGTAGTGCACCACGTGCACCGCCAGCCCCTCCGTGCGTCCCGCGCGTGTGAGCCGGCGGCCCAACGCCCTGACGGACGCGGCCGCCAGCATCGGTGAAGGTCTGCGGGACGAGGTCTCCTCGCCGCCCGGCAGCAGCAGCACCACGCCGCTCACCGCCGTCGGCTCCGTGCCGAGCGCCCGCCCCAGCCGTGCCGTGCGAACCGGCGTCGCTTGCTGTGCCATGACAAAACAGTGTCAGAAGTAATGGTGTACGCCATCCGTCCGCACGGTCACCGTTACATATCGACGGATCCGCGCAAGGAGAGATCTACGCGCGTAGGCGTTAGAGTGCGGAAATGACGAGCCAGACCAAGAACACCCCGAGCTCGGAGCAGATCCGCCGGGCGCCGAAGGTCCTGCTGCACGATCACCTGGACGGTGGCCTGCGCCCCGGGACGATCGTCGACCTCGCCCGTGACGCGGGCTACACGAGCCTCCCGGAGACGGACGCCGACAAGCTCGGCATCTGGTTCCGCGAAGCCGCCGACTCCGGTTCGCTGGAGCGGTACCTGGAGACCTTCGCGCACACCTGTGCCGTCATGCAGACCCGCGAGGCGCTGGTGCGCGTCGCCGCCGAGTGCGCCGAGGACCTCGCCGAGGACGGCGTCGTCTACGCCGAGGTGCGGTACGCGCCCGAGCAGCACCTCGAAGCCGGGCTCACCCTCGAAGAGGTCGTCGAGGCCGTCAACGAGGGCTTCCGGCAGGGCGAGCGGCTGGCCCGCGAGAACGGCCACCGCATCCGCGTCGGCGCCCTGCTCACCGCCATGCGGCACGCGGCCCGCGCCCTGGAGATCGCCGAACTGGCCAACCGCTACCGGGATCTGGGCGTCGTCGGCTTCGACATCGCGGGCGCCGAGGCCGGCTTCCCGCCCACCCGTCACCTGGACGCCTTCGAGTATCTGAAGCGGGAGAACAACCACTTCACGATCCACGCGGGCGAGGCCTTCGGGCTGCCCTCCATCTGGCAGGCGCTCCAGTGGTGCGGCGCCGACCGGCTGGGCCACGGCGTGCGCATCATCGACGACATCCAGGTGCAGGACGACGGCACGGTGAAACTGGGCCGCCTCGCCTCGTACGTGCGCGACAAGCGGGTGCCGCTGGAGCTGTGCCCCAGTTCCAATCTCCAGACGGGCGCCGCCGACTCGTACGCCGAGCACCCCATCGGGCTGCTGCGGCGGCTGCATTTTCGGGCGACGGTGAATACCGACAACCGGCTCATGTCCGGCACCAGCATGAGCCGGGAATTCGAGCACCTGGTCGACGCATTCGGTTACGCGCTCGACGACATGCAGTGGTTCACAGTCAATGCGATGAAATCAGCATTCATTCCTTTCGATGAACGACTGGCCATGATCAATGACGTGATCAAGCCCGGTTATGCCGAGCTGAAGTCCGAATGGCTGTTCCAGCAGACCGCCTCCACCAGCGGTTCTGTGCGCGAAGAGGGCTGAAGTCGAAGGACGGGAAGCGGCCGGGTGAGGACGACTCGGCCGCTTTTCGATGTTTGCGGGGCGCGCTCGCACGTGATTACCGTTTCGGACCGCTCGAATCCCCGTCACCGCATGCAAGGACGAAGATGAAGCAGTCTGCTGCCAAGACCCTCGGTGTCGCCGCTCTCGGTGCCGCCTTCGCCGCCGCCGGAGCCGGCGCCGCCAACGCCGCTCCCGCGCTCCCCGAGGTCCCGGCGCTCGGCAACGCCACCAGCACGCTGCCGGTCGACGGCCTCGCCTCGGCCCTGCCCGGCACGGGCGAAGCGGTCACCCAGGGCCAGAACGCGCTCGGCAGTGCTGTCACCGCCGCCCAGCCGGCCGTCGCGAACCTCCTCGCCGAGGGTCCCGCCGCGCCCGTCGCCGGTCTGCTCGGCGGACTCCCCATCCAGGGCCTGCCCACCCACGGCGCGCCGGTCAACGGCATCCCGCTGGGCTGAACCCGGCCCGCACCGCCTTCGTACGCGCCGATGGGGCGCACCCCCGCTCGGGTGCGCCCCATCGGCGTTCTCGCGTACGCGGCATCAGACCGTGTGTGTCTTCAGGCTGTACGCGTCACCAGGCCGTGCGGGTCGCCTTGCCCTCTGCGGGGAAGAGGATCCACAGGGCTATGTAGAGCAGGAACTGCGGGCCGGGCAGCAGACAGGAGACCAGGAAGATCACGCGCATCGTGGTCGCGGAGGTGCCGAAGCGCCGAGCCAGCGCGGCGCACACTCCGCCGATCATCCGGCCGTCGGTCGGGCGGGCAAGGCGGTTCATTGCGACTCCTTCGTGAGCGTCTACGGATGGGTCCGGGGCTTCCCGTGCGGTCGCCCCCTCTGACATCCAAGGTACGGATACGAAGAGTCACAGGCGTCACTCTATGGAGCGATACCGACCCTGGGAATCGTCGGGGTCAGACCCTGAGTCGACTCCTCCACCGCTTCCCTGCGGCGCAGCGCGGCGGCCCGGCGGCGCAGCAGGGCGCGACGGCGCAGTGCGGCCCGCCCGGCGGGCACGAAGGCGAGATGGGCCAGCGCCACGCCCACGGTGTTCAGCAGCAGCGAGTCGACGTCGACGACCTGGCCGGGCACCCCGGTCTGCAGGAGCTCGATGCCCAGCGACAGCAGCGCGCCCGCGGCGACCGTCCGCATCAGGGACAGCAGCGGGGAGACGGCCAGCCGGCCGCCCGCGAGGGGCAGCAGCACCCCGAGCGGGGCGAGCAGCAGCAGACCCTTGCCGATGGCGTGGGCCGCCGCCCCGGGGCCCATCGCCAGATCGGCCCTGATGCTGGCGAACGGCCGCAGGTTCGCGGCGCTCACCCAGGGCACGTCCAGGGGCCGCAGCGTGACCCAGGCGACAAGCGCGAGATGTGCGACGAGGAGGAGACCTCCCGTCACACGGACGCGGTTCACGGCGGTTCCGCCGTTGGAGCCTTGACGCTGCACGACCCCAAGGACGCGGCCACCGGCAGGATCGGTTCCGTGTGACGGCGGCGCTTGGTCCGCACGGGTGAGGCGTGCGCCACAGACGGGCTCCGGCCGACCGTTTCAGGACAACCCGGGGAAGCCACCCGCCCGCGGCGCGGGGGCGGCTCAGGCCCCGTCGGTCCGCGTGGAGGGCGGGGTCTCCGTGCCCGGCCGCGTACGCACGGCCTCGGTGCACTCGTAGCGCCGTGAGGCGTCGTCGCCGGGGCCGCCCAGGGTCACCGTGCCGTCGTCGGAGGCGGCCTCGGAGTCGCTGAAGGTGCAGATGATCTGTGCCAGCGCGTACGGGGTCAGGTCCGCGGGTGCCGTGCTCAGCCGGAGCGCGTCGCCCGGGTCGGTGCGCCGCGGGCCGGTCACGGTGAGGCCCTTGGGCACGGTCGTCGAGTAGTTCGCCTGCTTCTCGGCGTCCGAGGGGGACTGGGAGAGCTCGTCGAGGAGGGCCTGCGCGGCGCGTACCCGGTCCGTCTCGGCGGGACCCGCCCCGATGCGTACGGTCCGGTCGACGGGCGCGAGCTGGGAGGAGCAGACGAGGAAGACCTGCACGAGGATGCCGCGCGAGGACTGCGTACCGATGTCGGGTCCGGTGAGCGCGCACGGCACCCGGGAGGGCGCGGGCCCGAAGTCGGTCGGCACCTCCGTCGCCCGGATCCCGCACCCGGCCAGCGCCAGAGCCATGGCCAGCAGCGGCACGGCGAGCGCCGGACGGACCGCACGGACAGCTCGGGCCGCTCGGACGGTACGGAGCGCTCGGGTCGCGCGCGGGGCTCGTGTCGCACGCGGTGCACGCGGGGCGCGTATGCCCTGTGCGTCCCGCGTGTCCGGCGTGTCCTGTCGTACGGGCATCACACGCCCCCCTCGGTGCGGTCGGCGTCGGCCCGGTGCGCGTCCTCGGCCGCCGGGTCGCCGTGGTCCCCGTCGTCCTCGGGATCCTTCGGCTCGGAGGCGTCGAGCGGCAGGCGCAGGGTGAAGACCGCGCCGCCCTTGGGCGAGTTCGCGGCGGTGATCTCGCCGCCGTGGATGTGGGCGTTCTCCAGGGCGATGGACAGGCCCAGGCCGCTGCCCTCGGAGCGCGGCCGGGAGGCGCTCGCCTTGTAGAAGCGGTCGAAGACGTGCGGCAGGACGTCCTCGGGGATGCCGGGGCCGTGGTCCCGCACCGCGATGACCAGGTCGGCGCCCTCCTCGCGCACGCACACGCGCACCGGGGAACCGCCGTGCTTGAGGGCGTTGCCGATGAGGTTCGCCATGATGACGTCCAGGCGGCGCGGGTCGACGTGCGCCATGATGCCGCGCGGGGCGTCCAGTTCGACCGCGTCCAGCCAGGCGCGTACGTCGATGCACGCGGTGATCTGGTCGGCGATGTCGACGGTGTCGGAGACGAGCCGGGCGGTGCCCGCGTCGAAGCGGGTGACCTCCATCAGGTTCTCCACGAGGTTGTTCAGCCGCCGGGTCTCGCTGACGACGAGCCGTACGGCGGGCTCGATCATCGGGTCGACGCTGCCGGTCTCGGCGTCGAGCTCCTCCTCCAGCACCTCGGTCACCGCGGTGATCGCGGTCAGCGGTGTCCGCAGCTCGTGCGACATGTCCGCCACGAACCGCCGGGACGCCTCGTCACGGGCGCTCATGTCCGCGACCCGTTTCTCCAGCGACTCCGCCGTGCGGTTGAACGTCCGTGACAGATCGGCGAGTTCGTCCGTCCCGGACACCCGCAGCCGAGTGTCGAGCTTGCCCTCGCCGAGCCGCCGCGCGGCGGTCCCCAGCCGGTGCACCGGCTTCAGCACGGTCGTCGCGGCGGCCTGCGCGAGCAGCGCCGAGCCGATCAGCGCGAGCCCGGTCGCGATCCCCAGCGACCAGGCCAGCGAGTTGAGGTCCTTGGCCTCCGGCTCAAGGGACTTGAGCATGTACCCGGTCGGCCCGCCGCCGATCACCTTGGCACCGCCCACCAGATACGGCTTGTCGCCCTGCACGGTCCGCTGCCAGTACAGGTGGTAGGCGTACTTGTTGTGCGAGGAGATCTTCTGTTCCTTGTTCACCGCCTTCTGGAGGGACTGCGGTACGTCCTCCAGCGTGAAGGTGTCCAGGTCGGAGTTGCCGCGGACGGCCGTGCCGTTCTCGTCCTCGGCGATCAGCAGCACGCTGAAGCGCTGGCTGCTGTTCGCCATCTGCCCCGCGGCGCGCTGCAGTTCCCCCTGCGTGGGGTGCTGCCGCAGCGTGCTGGCGCGGGTCTGCATCGCCTGCTGGAAGTCGCCGAGCACCGCGTCCTGCGTACGGGTGAGCACCGCCTCGCGGTTGAGCCAGTACGCGATCCCGGACGCCGACACGGCGGCGGTCAGCGCGACGAGCCCGAACACCACGACCAGCCGCAGCCGAAGGCTGGTGAAGCGCAGCCCCGCCATGACCGTCCGACGGGCCGCCGCCCAGCCACGGAGCTTGTCCTGCGGTTTGGTCACTGAGGGTTGTCCAGCCGGTAGCCGACGCCGCGCACGGTACGGATCAGGGTCGGCGAGGACGGCACGTCCTCCACCTTGGCGCGCAGCCGCTGCACACACGCGTCGACGAGCCGCGAGTCGCCGAGGTAGTCGTGCTCCCACACCAGCCGCAGCAGCTGCTGCCGGGACAGGGCCTGGCCGGGCCGCCGGCTCAGTTCGAGCAGCAGCCGCAGCTCGGTGGGCGTCAGCTGCAGGTCCTCGCCGTTCTTCGTCACGGTCATCGCGGCGCGGTCGATCACCAGCGATCCGAAGGTCGCCGAGTCGTTCGCCTCGCGCTCGCCGCGGCGCAGCACGGCCCGGATCCGGGCGTCGAGCACCCGCCCCTGCACCGGTTTGACCACGTAGTCGTCGGCGCCGGACTCCAGCCCGACCACGACGTCGATGTCATCGCTGCGCGCGGTCAGCAGGATGATCGGCAACTGGTCCGTACGCCGGATACGGCGGCACACCTCGAATCCGTCGATGCCGGGCAGCATCACGTCGAGAACGATCAGATCGGGCCGTTGCTCGCGCAACAGCTTCAGACCGTCCTCGCCGGTGGCAGCGGTGGCCACCCGGTGTCCCTGGCGCGTCAGCGAGAGCTCCAGGGCCGTCCGGATGGCGTCGTCGTCCTCGATCAGCAACAGGGAAGGCACGGACGTCATTCTGTCCCATGACGTGGGCGGGTATCGACTGTTGGAGCGCTCCCACACATGTCCTGCGTACGAGTGCGTGGCCGAGGCGTGCCGAGTGTGCCGGATGAGTAGCCGTACGGCGCTTCTCTGTGATCGGTCTGTGGGAAATCGGGGACCGGCCCCTGTGACAGGTCTGTGACAGTCGGGGGACACCGTCATGAAGTGGCCCCGGCAAGCTTTTGGTCACAAGCACGGAAGCACCGCAGCGAAGCCGGCGACACGGTCGGCTACGAAGCAGACGAAGTACCGGAGAACCGGAACTCCACGACGGGGGGCGCGAGATGAACACGCTGCACAGCACCAACACTGGCGCAGTTGTCACGCGGCTCCACGACGTCACGAGGAGCACCGAGAAGTCCGGTGCCGTGAGCGGGCGGGGGTGCGCTCGCGGCACCGGGCGTCAGCACACCGGGTCGTACATGACGGTGGTTGACGCACACACGGGGGGAAGCGGCACGGGGGTCGCCCACGGGGGTACGGGGGCGGCGTACGGGGAGGTCACGGGGGAGCGGCACTCGGTGTCGGAGGCGGAGTTCACCGCCTACGTCCAGGAGCGCCGCGCCTCCCTGTACGCGACCGCCTACCACCTGACCGGTGACCGTTTCGAGGCCGAGGACCTGCTGCAGAGCGCCCTCTTCTCGACGTACCGGGCGTGGGACCGCATCAGTGACAAGGCCGCGGTCGGGGGCTACCTCCGCCGCACGATGACCAATCTGCACATCAGCGCGTGGCGCCGCCGCAAGCTGAACGAATATCCGACCGAGGAGCTGCCGGAGACGGCCGGCGACACGGACGCGATGCGCGGCACGGAGCTGCGCGCGGTCCTGTGGCAGGCGCTCGCCCGGCTTCCGGAACTCCAGCGCACCATGCTGGTCCTCCGCTACTACGAGGGCCGCACGGACCCGGAGATCGCGGAGATCCTCGACATCAGCGTCGGCACGGTGAAGTCCAGCATCTGGCGGTCGCTCCGCCGGCTGCGCGAGGACGACGTCCTCAGCTTCGGCCGTGACGAGGAGGAGTCCTTCGGGGAGCTCGTCGCCTGAAGGCTGAGGGGGGTTGTCCGTCACTCCGGGGGGAGGCGTCGGACAGCAGAAAAAAGTTCGTCACTTCGGGGGAGGTGACGAACGGTACGGGGGAAGTCCGCAGCTCCGGGGGGAGGTGGCGGACGACAAGGGGCGGTCCGTCACTTCGGGGGAGGCGACGGACGGCTCGGGGGGAGCAACGGGGAGCAACACCGAGGGGAACCAACGGGGTCCGGGGGGACCACGGGGGAGCACGCGGGGGAACAGAAAGAGCAGCGGGACCGGAGGGGCCGGGGGGCCCAGCCGGTCCCGCTGCTCTTTTTGCTTTCAGGCGCGCGGGGCGCGGGGAACGGCGCAGTCTTTCGCTTTTCAGGGGCGCGGGAAACGGCGCAGTCCTTTGCCTTTCAGGGGCGCGGGGAACTGCGCGAGCTCAGCCCCCGCTCACCCGCACGTCATCCACGACCTCCGCCGCGGAGCGAGCGGCGGACGCGAGCCGATCAAGCGCCTCGTCCCGATCACACGCGTACGCGCCGAGCGAGGTCTGCCGCGACACGATCGCCCGCTCGTCCCGCATCAGCCGCCACCCCCGCCGAAGAAGGAACGCCACGGACTTCCGGCCCTCACGAAGATCCCGCAGGAACCGCCGCCGGAACGTCGTCACGGCCCCCCGGCTCAGACAGAGCGCGTCGGCCAGCAGCCCCGTCTCCCGGCACCGCTCCACTATCTCCGCCGCGAAGATGCCCTCGGCGATGAAGACCGGCGTCCCCTCGAAGTCGACGACCTCGGCACCCGTACGCGCGCTCAGCGAAATGTCGTACACGGGAACGCTCGTACGACCCGTCCCGCACAGCTCGGCGATCGCCGCGACGGCCGCGTCCGCGTCCCAGGACAGCGGATGGTCCCAGTCGATGTCCGAACTCCCCGCCACCTGCGGCAGCGTCGGGTCGTGGCCCTCCTTGTAGAAGTCGTCGAGCCGCAGCACCGGAAGGCCGGAGCGGGCCGCGAGAAGGGACTTGCCGGAGCCGGAGGGGCCGCACAGCAGTACGACACGTGCGGTTGCCGGGGAATTCGGGAGAGGAGAACTCACGAGACACCAGTGTGCGGCATCATGCGCTCCCGGCCGAGCCCGCGGGTCGCCTTTGGAACGCACGTCACCCCTCAACTACCCTACGTGTCGACCTGATTACTCAGCGCATCAGAAGGTGGCAGCAGCGATGGCACGACACACGGCCTACCAGAACCCGACCGCCCGGCGCGCGTTGCTGGCCCTCACCACCGCGGGGATCGCGGTCGGCGCCGGTGCGACCGCGGCGGCCGCGGACACCGACCCCGTGGTGGACGTGATCCGTACGCGCCCGACCTCGCTGGGCACCGTCGACCCGCAGGCCGGACTGCAGGCACTGACCGGGACGGTCGGTTACGTGACCGGTCCGGTCGCGGGCCTGAAGCCCAACCCGCTGGCCGGCACGGGCGTCGACCCGCTCGACAACGGGCTCGGCACGCAGATCGCCGACTTCCCGCCGATGGCGACGACCATGCTGACCGCGCCGATCGCGCAGGCCCAGTCGCTGGGCAGCGTCCCGGTGGTGGGCCAGGTGACGACCCTGCTGGGCGCCTGAACCACGAGCGCCCACGAGCCCCTCGGCGGGCGAGAGAGAGCCGCGCCTCCCCCGGACGGTGGGGATGCGCGGCTCTCCCGCTCGGGCGGGCCGGACACCGGCCCGGTGGGGCGTCGCCTCAGTAGGACGAGCCCGACGCGCCCAGCGCCCCCGTGGGGTGCCAGACCGTCTTCGTCTCCAGGAACGCCGTGAGGCGGTCGGTGCCGGGCGCGGCGAAGTAATCCACAGGCTGTGGACGGACCACGCGCTTGAGGTTGTCGGCCGCCGCGATCTCCAGTTCCTTCGCGAGTGCCTCGTCGGCGCCGGCCAGGTCGATCGCGTTGACGTCCTGGTGGGCGGCGAGCGGGGCCGCGATCTCCGCCGTACCGCCGGTGAGGAGGTTCACCACGCCGCCCGGGACGTCCGAGGTCGCCAGGACCTCGCCCAGCGACAGCGCGGGGAGCGGGGACGTCTCGCTCGCGATCACGACCGCCGTGTTGCCGGTCGCGATCACCGGGGCGAGCACGGAGACCAGCCCGAGGAACGACGACTCCTGCGGGGCGAGGACCGTCACGACACCCGTCGGCTCGGGGGACGAGAGGTTGAAGAAGGGGCCCGCCACCGGGTTCCCGCCGCCGACGACCTGCGCGATCTTGTCGGTCCAGCCCGCGTACCAGACCCAGCGGTCGATCGCCGCGTCCACCTGGAGAGCGGCCCTGGACTTCGAGAGACCTTCCGCTTCCGCGACCTCCCGTACGAACTGGTCCCTGCGGCCCTCCAGCATCTCCGCGACGCGGTAGAGGACCTGGCCGCGGTTGTACGCGGTCGCGCCGGACCAGCCGCCGAACGCCTTGCGGGCGGCGACGACCGCGTCACGGGCGTCCTTGCGGCTCGCGCGCGGCGCGTTGGCCAGCCACGTGCCCTTCGAGTCCGTCACCTCGTACACCCGGCCGCTCTCGGAACGCGGGAACTTCCCGCCGACGTACAGCTTGTAGGTCTTGAAGACGCTCAGGCGCTGCGGCGCGGCCTGTTCGGCCTGCTTGGCCTTCTCGGTGTTCTTCGGCTTGTCAGACATCGAGGTACGCCTCCAGGCCGTGGCGACCGCCCTCGCGGCCGTAGCCCGACTCCTTGTAGCCGCCGAACGGCGAGGTCGGATCGAACTTGTTGAACGTGTTGGACCAGATGACGCCCGCGCGCAGCTTGCTCGCGACCGCGAGGATCCGGGAACCCTTCTCGGTCCAGATGCCCGCCGAGAGTCCGTACTGGCTGTTGTTGGCCTTCGCGACCGCCTCGTCCGGGGTGCGGAACGTGAGGACGGACAGGACCGGGCCGAAGATCTCGTCGCGGGCGACGGTGTGCGCCTGGGTGACGTTCGTGAAGAGCGTCGGGGCGAACCAGTAGCCCGACGACGGCAGTTCGCAGGACGGGGACCAGCGCTCGGCGCCCTCCGCCTCGCCCTGCTCGACGAGCGAGGAGATCCGGGCGAGCTGCTCGGCGCTGTTGATCGCGCCGATGTCGGTGTTCTTGTCGAGCGGGTCGCCCAGACGCAGCGTCGAGAGCCTGCGCTTGAGGGAGTCCAGCAGCTCGTCGTGGATCGACTCCTGGACCAGCAGCCGGGAGCCCGCGCAGCAGACCTGGCCCTGGTTGAAGAAGATGCCCGTGACGATGCCCTCGACGGCCTGGTCGATCGGCGCGTCGTCGAAGACGATGTTCGCGCCCTTGCCGCCCAGTTCGAGCGTGACCTTCTTGTCCGTGCCCGCCACCTGGCGGGCGATGGCCTTGCCGACGGCGGTGGAGCCGGTGAAGGCCACCTTGTTCACGTCCGGGTGCTCGACGAGCGCCGCGCCCGTGTCGCCGTATCCCGGAAGGATGTTGACGACACCCTTGGGCAGGCCCGCCTGGCGGCAGATGTCCGCGAAGAACAGGGCGGACAGGGGGGTCGTCTCGGCGGGCTTCAGCACCACCGTGTTGCCCGTCGCCAGGGCCGGGGCGATCTTCCAGGCCAGCATCAGGAGCGGGAAGTTCCAGGGGATGACCTGGCCGGCCACGCCCAGCGGACGCGGGTTCGCGCCGAAGCCGGCGTGGTCGAGCTTGTCGGCCCAGCCCGCGTAGTAGAAGAAGTGCGCCGCCACGAGGGGGAGATCGGCGTCCCTCGTCTCCTTGATGGGCTTTCCGTTGTCCAGCGTCTCCAGGACGGCCAGTTCGCGGCTGCGCTCCTGGATGATCCGGGCGATACGGAAGAGGTACTTGGCGCGCTCGGCGCCGGGCAGCGCGGACCACTTCCCGAAAGCCCTGCGGGCGGCCCCGACCGCGCGCTCGACGTCCGCCTCGCCCGCCCGGGCGACCTCGGACAGGACCTCTTCGGTGCTCGGGCTGACGGTCTTGAAGACCTTGTCGTCGGCGGCCTCGGTGAACTCCCCGTCGATGAACAGGCCGTACGAGGGCGCGATGTCGACGACGGAGCGGGACTCGGGCGCGGGTGCGTATGCGAATGCGGAAGGTGTTGCGGAAGCCATGTGGATCAGTCCACCGTCACGTAGTCGGGGCCGGAGTAGCGGCCGGTGGCCAGTTTCTGGCGCTGCATCAGCAGGTCGTTGAGGAGCGAGGACGCGCCGAAGCGGAACCAGTGGTTGTCCAGCCAGTCCGCGCCCGCGGTCTCGTTGACCAGCACCAGGAACTTGACGGCGTCCTTCGTGGTGCGGATGCCGCCGGCGGGCTTCACCCCGATCTGGACCCCGGTCTGCGCACGGAAGTCGCGCACGGCCTCCAGCATCAGAAGGGTGTTCGCGGGGGTCGCGTTGACGGCGACCTTGCCCGTCGACGTCTTGATGAAGTCCGCGCCCGCCAGCATGCCGAGCCAGCTCGCGCGCCGGATGTTGTCGTACGTCGCCAGCTCGCCGGTCTCGAAGATGACCTTCAGGCGGGCGGCGCCCGAGGCCTCCTTCACGGCGACGATCTCGTCGTACACCTTCAGGTACCTGCCCGCGAGGAACGCGCCGCGGTCGATGACCATGTCGATCTCGTCGGCTCCCGCGGCGACGGCGTCCCGCACGTCGGCCAGCTTCACGTCCAGCGCGGCGCGGCCGGCGGGGAAGGCGGTCGCGACAGAGGCGACCAGCACGCCGGAGCCGGCGACGGCCTCCTTCGCGGCGGCCACCATGTCGGGGTAGACGCAGACGGCGGCGGTCGTCGGGGCGGTGCGGTCCGTGGGGTCCGGGTGCACGGCCTTCGCACCGAGCGCCCGGACCTTGCCGGGGGTGTCCGCACCCTCCAGCGTCGTCAGGTCGACCATCGAGATGGCGAGGTCGATGGCGTACGCCTTCGCGGTCGTCTTGATGGAACGGGTGCCGAGGGCGGCGGCGCGCGCCTCCAGGCCGACCGTGTCGACGCCGGGCAGCCCGTGGAGGAAGCGGCGCAGGGTGCTGTCCGACGCGGTCACGTCCGTGAATGCGTGGGCTGCGGTGGGGGCAGTGGTGGGCATGGTCACCACCCGAGCATATCTACGCGCGTAGCAGCTGTACACCCCCTGAGACGGTGTGGGGGCGCGCCTCCCTGCGCGGGGACGTCGTCTGCGGGCCCGGTGGGGGTTGCTCGCGCAGTTCCCCGCGCCCCTGAGGGAGGGGGCCGGCGTCGGATGTTGTGTGCGGGTCCGGTGGGAGCTGGCCGCGCAGTTCCCCGCGCCCCTAGGCAGGTCCGGCTTTCCCCCGTGCCCCTTCGGGGGTGCCCTGCCGGGGCCCCGTAAGGGGCGCGGGGAACTGCGCGCGCAACCCCCACCGGGGCCGCGGATGACAACGAACCCCGCCACCCCCAAGGGGCGCGGGGAACTGCGCGGCGAGCCCCCACCGGACCCGCAGACGACGTCCCCGCGCAGAGCCCCGCAGGGAGGCGCGGGGAACGGCGCGAGCAACCCCCACCGGACCCGCAGACGACGACGTTCCCGGCCAGGGCCCCCGTGGGCCCGCAGGCGGCGACGCCCCACCCGCGGAGCGAAGGGGCGGTCAGGCAGAATCGGGGTATGACGACCCCGGACCATCAGCCACCCGCACCGGACACCCCGGAATCCCAGTTCAAGGACAGGGTCTACCGGTCCCCCTCCGGTGTCGCCGGCGGCGCGCTGCTGCTCGGCATCGCGGCCTGGCTCGGTATCGACGCCCTGGTCACGGGCGAGGGCCGCACCCCCTGGGTCGCGCTGGCCACCCTGCTCCTGCTGGTCCCGCTGGTCGCCGCCTTCACCCTGCGCCCCGCGGTCTACGCGAACGAGCAGCGCATGCGTGTCCGTAACCCCTTCCGGGTGATCACGCTGCCCTGGGGAACGGTCGAGGCGTTCCGGTCCGGCTACTCGAACGAGGTGCTCGACAAGACCGGCGCCAAGTACCAGGTCTGGGCGGTACCGGTCTCCCTGCGCGCCCGCAACCGGGCGGCCCGCAAGGAGGCCCGCGGCGGCGCGGCCGGCGGTCGCGGCCGTCTCGGCCAGCCCCGGCAGGCCCCGCACCCCACCCCCGTGGCCACCGGCCCCGTACGTGCGCAGGGCGACCAGATCATCGACGAGCTGCGCGAACTGGTCGAGGCGCACGGCAAGGACCCGCAGGCCCAGGGCGACGTCTCGGTGCGCTGGGCCTACGAGGTCGTGGCCCCCGCGGCGGCCGGAGCGGTCCTGCTGGCGATCCTCCTGTCAGTGGCCTGATCCCGCACACCGTCCCGCACCGCCCCACGCCCGTCGGCGTCATCCCCGCCGTACTCCGGGCGGGCCCGCTTGAGGCGGATGGCCACGCCCGCCCGTAGGAGAGGGCGGCACCCGCATCGGGCGCCGGGACGTCCGCCGGCCTGGGCGGGTCGTTTCGCTCGCTACTGTCACCACCGGTGCCCGCGCCGGTGTCGGCACCGGCGTTTCCACGCGATCCAGGAGTGCATGTGTCGTACGACGAGCCGCTGCGACTGCCCGTGGCCGCGATACCCGCCGACTGCCGGGACTGGACGGCGGGCCGGGCGGCTAACTGGTCGGCCGCGCTGCCGTCGCGCTGGACGTTCCTGCGGGTGCGCCGGTCGATCGCCGGAGCCGTGACCACCCTCGCGCTCTGCGCGGGCGCCTGGGCCGCGATGCTCGGCGGGCTGTGGCCGTTCGTCGCGGCGGGCTTCGCGGTGTACGTCCTGTGGGTGCTCGCACGCCCCGAACTCGTCTGGGCAGGAGCGCCCGCGCTGCTCCTGGGGCTCGCGGTGCAGGCATCGTCCCTGCCGTGGGCGGTGACCGCCGTCGGGGCGTTCGTCGTGGTGGCCTCCTGGGCCGCCGTCGCCGTACGCCTGCGGGCCCGCGGCGGGCAGCTGGAACAGGCGCTGGAGGCCGCCGGGGACGGCACGGCACAGGTCCCCGACGGGCGGGCCCCGGTGCGGCGCGGCCGTTTCCTGCTCCCGCTCGGTCTGGTGGTGCTGGTGCTCGGTGTCCTCACCGGTGTCACCGCGCATCTGTGGGGCACGGTCGACGACCAGCGCGGTTCCTGGGTCATGGCCTTCTATCTGACGGGGCTCGGCCTGACCGCCCTGGTCTCGGCGTGGCTCGGCCGCCACCGGGCGGTCGCACTGCGCCGGGCCCCCGCACCCGTACTGCGTGTCCTCGTACGCGACGACGCGCAGGGCACCACGGAGGTGTACGCGGCGGACGACCTCGCGGCGCTGCGGCCCCTGTTCACGGTGGAACTGACCTCGTACGACGGCGAATCCGACGAGGACGACGAGGACGAGGGCGGGACGGACGGTCCCGATGCCGGAGCCGGGGCCGAAGAACTGGAGCGGCTCCTCGACGCCGTCGACGACGACGTCCCCGGGCCGGTCCGCGAGGCCGTCCTCTTCGGGGCGCCCTTCGACGGCGCCGAGGTCGTGGTCCTCAGCGCCGACGAGGACCCGGACCAGCCGCCGCTGACGGAGTGGTCGGCGGGCCCGGTCCGCCCGTTGTCGCCGAGCGCCGGTGTGCGGCGCATCGCCAGGGAGAAGGCCCGCGAGGAGCAGAACCGTCAACTGGAGCGGCAGGCCAGGGAGTCGGTCGTGGACCGCGCACCCGCCCCGGTGCGCCGCTGGCGTGCGGGCTGGCTGGACTGGGTGGCCGCCGCGCTGCTGGTGCAGTGGGGCGTCTGGCTCACCTGGGCCGGCTTCACCGAGGCCGAACTGCCCTCCTGGAAGCTGGGCCTGGCCGCGGCACTCGGTCTCTACGGAGCCGCCCGCGTCCCCGTGAAACTCGCCTGGCGCATCACCGCGGACCGCTCGGGCCTGTGGGTCACCGGGCTGCGCGGCCCCCGGCACGTGCCCTGGGACGACATCCGCTCCGTACGCCGCCGGTCCTTCGAGCTGAAGCTGCGCTGGCGGGGCGACGACTGGTCGGTCGCGGCGCCGCGCTGGGCGTGGTTCGAGCGCCGGCGCGGCCTGGTCCATCCGTACGACGCGCTGGCGGCCGAGCTGTCGGCCATGCGCGAGGACCCGGCGCTGCGGCCCACCGGGGAGAGCACCACCCCCGAACGGGGCCGCCCGCTCTGGCCGTTGGCCGTCGTCCTGGCGCTGGTGTGGGCGGCGGTCCTGGTGGTGTGGGGCTGAGGACGGGGAGGCCGCCGGCGCCCGTTCGTGACAGCGCTTGCCGACCCGTCTTGCCTAGGCGTTACCAAGGGGATACCAGAGCATGAAGTGTGCGTCCGGCAGTTAGTTTTGTCCGCCCTGTGTCTCATGGGCCTCAGTAGATTGCCTCTGTCGCTCACAAGGGGGCCGTACCTGCGGTTCTGCTGTCTCGAAGGGCGGCGGGGGTGGGGACATGGAGCAGCCCAGGGGGGCGGCAAGACCTGCCGCCGTCACGGCGGGGATGAGATGTCTGATCGACTTCTCTGCGGAAGGCGCCTACGGCTGGCGCCTGGTGGCACCGAACGGACGGTCCGTGGCCGTCTCGGCGGACTCGCACGACTCGCACACGCAGTGCCGTGCGGCCTTCACCAGGCTCTGCGCGAGCCGGGGCGAGCTGGTCGGCGGGATCCAGCACAGCTCGGAGGGCGGTGGATGGATCTGGCTGCTCTGGGACGCGGCGAGCCGTCCCGTGGCGGCGGCGGCGCGTACGTACGAGCGTCATGCGACCTGCCGTTCCGCGTACGACCGCTTCCGGGCGCTGTTACCCCAACTCGACCCGGCCAGACCGGAGTTATGGGGTGACACGTGAGACGCGACCGGTGGCGGAGGTCGTGTGGAGAGCGCGCCGGGGTGGAAGTTGCCCCCAGGGAACCTCTCGTTTACGCATCGGGATGGGCATGTCAACCGACGGCGTAGAACGTCCGGTGTGTGCCCTCACAGAGACCTTCTGGACCTCCGAGACGTCTGAGACCCGGTTCCCCGGGAACCTCCCTGCCCGGGTCCGCCGCGTTCGCCGATGACGTACCGCGTCGGCTGTACGCGGACTCCGGTGTACCGGACCGGGTCTTCCGTGCCGTCGCCCGGAGCGGCGGCGGGTTCGTCCTCGCCGTCATGCTCCTGGTCGGCGGCTTCCTGCTGCTGCGGGCCTGGCAGGCGCTCGACCGGGCGGGCTGGTCCTTCCTGACGACCGCCGCCTGGCAGCCCGACACCGGCAATTTCGGTATCGCGGCCATCCTGGTCGGCACCGTCCTGATCGCGCTCGTCGCGATCACCGTCGCCGTGCCGCTCGCCCTGGGCGCGGCGCTCTACATCTCCGAGTACGCGCCACCGCGGCTGCGCCGCACCCTGATCAGCGTCGTCGACCTGATGGCCGCGGTCCCGTCCGTGGTGTACGGCCTGTGGGGGGTCTTCTTCCTCGAGGGCAAGGTGCTCCCGACCGCCCGCTGGATCGCCACCTACTTCGGCTGGATCCCGGTCTTCGAGGTCGACGGCGCCGATCCGCGCGACCCGCTCGCGCCCGAGACCGTCTACACCTCGTCCACGTTCATCGCGGGCCTGGTCGTCGGCATGATGGTCGCGCCCATCATCTGCTCGATCATGCGCGAGGTCTTCTCGCAGGCCCCGGCGGGTGAGCGCGAGGGGGCGTACGCGCTCGGCGCGACCCGCTGGGGCATGATCCGCAGCGTCGTCCTGCCGTTCGGCAAGGGCGGCATGATCGGCGGCACCATGCTGGGCCTCGGCCGGGCGCTCGGCGAGACCATCGCCGTCTTCATGCTCATCTCGCCGGTCTTCACCGTCCAGTGGCACATCCTGCAGTCGGGCACCAGCTCGGTCTCCTCGCTGATCGCCCTGCGCTACGGCGAGGCGAGCGAGTTCAGCCTGTCCGCCCTGATGGCCGCCGGGTTCGCGCTGTTCGTGATGACCCTGATCGTCAACTTCGCCGCCTCGTCCATCGTCGCCCGCAGCCGCTCCGGCGCGGCCAGCGACGCGTGAGGCGCCCCGCGGACGACCCGCCGACGACCGCCCGCCCGGCCCACCGACCGGCCTCCCGATGGCGCGGCCACCTGTGTCCCCGATGGAAAGAACGGCGATGACCGCAGCCCCCGAGACCCAGAACCAGACCCAGAATCAGGACCAGGACCAGGCCTCCGCGCGGCCCCGCACCACCCTGCCGCCCGCCGTGCGCGCCGCCGCGCCCGGCGGTGAACCCCGGCGCTCCGTCTCGCAGCTGCGGGCCACCGACGTGTACGCGATGACGGGCGCCGCTGCCGCCGCGCTCGCCCTGACCTGGCTGCTCTTCGCCAGGCTGCTGCCCTTCGACGGGGCGGTCGGCTTCGTCGTCGTCGCGTACGCCCTCTTCCTCGGGCTGTACGCGCTGCTCGTCTCCTTCGACGAGGACGGGCCCGCCGTGGCCGACCGGATCGCGGCCGCCGTGGTGCGCTCGCTCGGGGCGCTGCTCCTGAGCGTGCTGGTCTTCGTGGTGTCGTACACCCTCTGGGAGGGCCGCCGGGCGCTGCCCCATCTGAACTTCTTCACCGAGGACATGCGGCTGGCCGGCCCCCTCGAACCGCTCAGCACCGGCGGTATCGAGCACGCCATCGCCGGCACCCTGATCGAGATCACCATCGCACTGATCATCACGGTCCCCGTGGGACTGGTCTGCGCGGTCTTCCTCAACGAGGTGCCCGGCCGCTACGCCCGGTTCGTCCGGACGATCGTCGAGGCGATGACGGCGCTGCCGTCCATCGTGGCCGGGCTGTTCGTCTACGCCACGGTCATCCTCACCCTGGGCTTCCCGGAGTCCGGCTTCGCCGCGGGTCTCGCCCTCTCGGTGATGATGCTGCCGATCATCATCCGCGCCTCCGACGTCGTGCTCCGCCTGGTCCCCGGCACCCTGCGCGAGGCCGCCTACGCCATGGGCACCTCGCGCTGGCGCACGGTCTGGCACGTGGTGCTGCCGACCGCCCGCTCGGGCCTCGCGACCGCGGTGATCCTCGGCACGGCCCGCGGTATCGGGGAGACCTCGCCGGTGCTGATCACGGCGGGCTTCGGCGCGGAGTTCAACGCCAACGCGTTCTCCGACCCGATGGTGTCGCTGCCGCTGGCCGCGCTGAAACTCGTCGAGTCGCCCGAGCCGAACATGATCGCCCGCGGCTTCGGCGCCGCCGCCACGCTGCTCGTCGTGGTGCTCGCCCTGTTCGTCGTCGCCCGGAGCATCGGCGGGCGCGGCCCGGGGCAGCTGACCCGCCGCCAGCAGCACCGCCGGGTCCTCGCCTCCCGCAAGGACGCCCGGCGCTTCGGGACGCGTACGCCCCGAGCGGACCGTGTCCAGCAGGACGGCCGTGCCCGGCAAGAGACCCGTACCCACCGGGAGCCGGGGCCCGGGCCCCGCACCTCCCTCCGCAAGCCGGCTCAGGATCCGAGGAGTTCGTCGTGAGACCCGCAACCGCCTTCCGTCTCTGTGTGACGGGTCTTGCGCTGCTCTGCGCACTGCTCGCCGTCCGTCCGCCGGTCGCCGAGGCGGCCTCCTACACGAAGATCACCGGCTCCGGCTCGACGTGGAGCTCCAACGCCCTCGACCAGTGGCGGCGCAACATCTCCGCCAACCTCGGCATGACGGTCAACTTCAAGGCCGTCGGCTCCTCCCAGGGGCGTGAGCAGTTCCGCAACGGCGTCGTCGACTTCGCGGTCTCCGAGATCCCGTACGGGCTGACCGAGCAGGGCGTCACCGACACCCCGCCGGGCCGCGGCTACGCGTACATGCCGATCGTCGCCGGCGGTACCGCCTTCATGTACAACCTCAAGATCGGCGGCAAGAAGGTCACCAACCTGCGGCTCTCCGGGCCGGTGCTCGCCAAGGTCTTCACCGGCGCGATCACCATGTGGAACGCCCCGGAGATCCGTGCCGACAACCCCGGTCTGACCCTCCCGGCCCGCCGGATCGTCCCGGTCGTCCGCTCCGACGGCTCGGGCACCACGGCCCAGTTCACCACCTGGCTGGCCAAGGAACAGAGCTCCGTCTGGAACGACTTCTGCGCGCGCACCGGCCGCGGCGGCTCGTGCGGGATGACCTCGTACTTCCCGGTCCTGTCCGGCTCCTCGACGATCGCCAAGTCCGGTTCGCTGGGCGTCTCCGGCTTCGTGCGGCAGCCGCAGGCGGAGGGCTCGATCACGTACGTCGAGTACTCGTACGCCATCAAGACCGGCTTCCCGGTCGCCAAGGTGCTCAACAAGGCGAACTACTACGTGGAGCCGACCGCCTCCAGCGTCGCGGTGGCCCTGACCGGCGCCCGGATCAACCAGGACAAGAACTCGGCGAACTACCTCACCCAGATCCTGGACGGCGTCTACCGCAACGGCGACAGGCGGACGTACCCGCTCTCCAGCTACAGCTACATGATCCTGCCGACCTCGGTGGGCGGCGACAAGAACCCGATGAACGAGGCCAAGGGCAAGTCGCTGGGCACCTTCGCCCGGTACTTCCTCTGCGACGGCCAGCAGCAGGCGGAGGAACTCGGCTACTCGCCGCTGCCCAAGAACCTCGTCCAGGCGGGCTTCGACCAGGTCCGCCGGGTGCCGGGCGCGCCCACCTCCTCCATCGACATCGGCGACTGCCGCAACCCCACCTTCTCCGGCGGGAAGAACACCCTGCTGGAGAACGCCCCCCAGCCCAAGGACTGCGACAGGAAGGGCTCCAAGCAGTGCTCCGACGGCACCGCGGGAGCCAAGGCGGACACCCCGGTCAGCCCGGCGGCCCAGGGCGGCGGCTCCGCGAACGGCGGCTCCGCGACCGGGGGTTCGGGCAGCACGGGCGGTACGGGCGGCACCGGCGGTACGGGAGGCGGCGGTGCCGACAGCGACGGTGACGGCACCCCGGACGCCCAGGAGTCGGCGGCGGCCACCACGACCGGCGGCACCGCCGTCGACCCCGACACCGGTGAAGTCGTCAGCGGCGACGGCACCGGCCTCGGCGACAACGCGGTCGTCGCCAATCCCGTCAGCCTCGCCTCGGGACAGCAGTTCGGCATGCGCGGCGCGCTGATGGCGCTCTCCGCGGTCCTGCTCCTCGCCGTGGTCGTCGGCCCACCGCTCACCTCGCGCCTGCTGTCCGCCCGCGCCCGCCGCAAGGGAGAGACCGCATGAGATCCGTACGAGGCACGAGCGGGCGCGGCCCGGCCCCCGACGGGACCGGCGCGGGCGGGCGCGGGCGGGTCGCGGCGGGCCTCGGCTCGCTGCTCGCGGCCCTGCTGCTCGCCCTGGTGCCGCTGCCGCAGGGCGCCACGGCGGCGAGCGCCGGGAACTCCGCCGGGAACTCCGCGGTGACCAAGACCGGGTCCGCCGGACCGTACGACGACTTCTCGAAGCTGAAGGTCACGGTCCACCAGACGAAGAACCTGCGCGGGCAGGGCGTACGGGTCACCTGGACCGGCGGCCGGGCGGCGCCCACCGGGGCCACGTACAACAACTACCTGCAGATCATGGAGTGCTGGGGCGACGACGCCGACCGGGGGCCGGACCGCACCCAGTGCGAGTTCGGCGCGGTGGACGGCGCGCCGGCCGGTGGCGGGCGGCTCGTCTCGCCGACCCGGGACCCGCTGGACACCGACCACGCGACGGACGCCGACAACATCGCCTTCGTCCCCTTCAAGCCGGTCGAGGGCGCCGCGACCACCACCGGGACCGACTGGACCTACTTCAACAGCCTCGACACCAACTCCCAGACCTGGCTGCCCAACGACTCCGACGGCAACGGCGAGACGGTCTTCGAGATGCGGTCGTCCGTCGAGTCGCCCCACCTGGGCTGCGGCGCGCGCACCACGGCCGCGGGCGCGGTCAGGCCCTGCTGGCTGGTCGTCGTGCCCCGCGGCGAGCACGAGACCAACGGCACCGAGGGCAACAGCGGTTCGGTACGCAGCTCCGCGCTGAGCCGGACGAACTGGAACCAGCGGCTGGTCTTCCCGCTCGACTTCCTGCCCGTCGGCAGCACCTGCTCCCAGGACCGGGCCGAGCGGCGCACCATCGGCTCCGAGCTGATCACGGACGCCATGACCTCGTGGCAGAGCGCCCTGTGCGGCTCCGGCGCCGGACGGTTCACCTTCACCCAGTCCGGCGAGGGCGAGGCCCGCGAACGCGTCACCGCGCCGAGCGACACCTCGCCGGGACTCGGCTTCACCGTGCAACCGGTCGAGCCGGCCGAGGACGGACCACCGGTCGTGCAGGCGCCGGTGGCGATCAGCGGCCTCACCGTCGGCCTGTACTGGCGGTACGACGTCACGGTGGGGGAGGGATCCGGCGCGTACATCGCCAACCGCCAACTGCACGACGTACGGCTGAACCAGCGCCTCCTCGCCAAACTGCTCACGCAGTCGTACCGGAAGAGCGTCGCCACGGCGGACTACCTGCCGGACTATCTGAAGGCGAATCCCGAGAGCATCGGCGCCGACCCGGAATTCCAGAAGCTCAACCCCGATTTCCCGGCCGCGAGCGGCAGGACCTATTCCCCCTGGGGACTCCTCCTCTCCACCGAGAATTCCGACATGGCGACCGTGCTCTGGCGTTACGTCCAGCAGAACAAGGACGCCCGGGAATTCCTCGCGGGCACCGCCGACCCGTGGGGAACGAAAGTCAACAGGTCGTACCAGGACATGGACCTCGACGCGACCCCGCTCGACTACTTCCCGAAGGCCGACCCGACGACGTCCAAGGCGTCCTGCGGCACCCCGGAGAACTCCCTGCCCTTCGACGGCACGGACCTCGTCCCCTACACCAACGACATGCACGACGCCGCGCAGAAGGTCCGCAACGGCTACGGCGGACAGCTGTACCTGTGCGCGCAGTCCGGCGCGGGCTGGAAGCTGAGCGGGGAACGGCCGGCCGCCACCAACGCACGGGAGTTCGGGATCGTCGACGCGGCGTCCAGCACCCGCTACCAGCTCGACGTCGCCGCCCTCCCCAACGCCGACGGCACCTTCGTGAAACCCACCCCGGACGCCATGCTCAAGGCCGTCGCCCGGATGCCCGACTCGGCCGTCGCCGGCGTGAGGACCCCCGACCCGGCCACCGCGGACGACGGCGCCTACCCGCTCACCGCCGTCGTCTACGCGGCCTCGTCCGTGGACCAGGCGAAGGACGCGCGCCAGGACTACGCCAAGGTGATCCGGTACGCGGCGGGCGCCGGACAGACCCAGGGCACCGCGCGCGGCGAACTGCCGTACGGCTACGCCCCGCTGCCCACCGCGCTGCGCACCCAGGCGCTGAAGGCGGCGACCACCCTGGAGACCTGGACGGCGCCGGACCCGCCCGGCACCCCGGGCGGCCAGGACCAGGCCGCGGAGGGCTCCGGCGGCTCGGGCGGCGACGGCGGGACGGTCTCCGGCGAGGGCGCCGGCTCGGCGGCCGGGGGCGCCGCGGCCTCCGGCGGCTCCGGCGGGTCCGCGGGCGTCGGTCCCGACGCCACGGACACCGGCAGGCCCTCCGTCGCACCGCAGGACCCGGCGAAACAGAACGTGGCCGCGTCCGGCGGGCTCACCCCCTCGGAGGTGATCGGCGTCGTCCGGTGGGTCCTGCTGGGCGTGCTCGCCGTGGGCGGTGCCGCCGCGCTCGCCGGACCGGTGATGCTGCGGCTGGCCGCGCGGCGGGTGCCCGCGGGCGGTTGACGGATCTCCCGGAACCCGACGTTCGACGGTTCGAATGCTCGACGGTTCCGGGAATTCCGTCATCCATCGCCGAATTCCCCAGGTGTCACCTTGGAAATGCTTTATTAACTCAATGGGCGGCTGGATGTGGTGGCCGCTCCGAAGGGAAATGCGGAATTGTTTGCCGTGGCCGGCCGCCGGGTCGGTGGGAAATGCAATGCGTTTGACGGAGGAGAACAGTTGTGAACGTCAAGTCCCGTGCACGTATCGCCGCCGTTGTCGGAGTCACCGCCCTCGCCGTCGGTGCCATGGCCGCCCCGGCCGTGGCCGATCCCTCCAACGGTTTCCGGGTGCTCGCCGGCGCCGGCTCCGACACGACCCAGGACGTCGTGAACGGCCTCGGCGACTCGGTCGACGGCGGCAACACCGTCGCCTCGTACGACGCCACCGGCTCGGCCACCGTCAAGACCCGTGCCACCGGCTGTGTCATCAACCGCCCCAACGGCTCCTCCGCGGGCATCGACGCGCTGCGCAACGCCGTCGACACCGGCACGGGCTGCCTCGACTTCGCCCGTTCCTCCCGCGGTCCCGCCGACACCTCGACCACGGACCTCACCTGGATCCCCTTCGCCAAGGACGCCGTCACCGTCGCCGTCCGCGAGGACAGCGCCCTGGCCGTCCCGGACCTCACCACGGCCCAGCTGCACGACATCTACACCTGCTCGCTGACCTCGGTCGACGGCGTCACCCTCACCCCGCTGCTGCCGCAGACCAACTCCGGCACCCGGACCTTCTTCCTCGGCAAGATCGGTGTGGCCGAGTCCGCGGTCGGCGCCTGCGTCGGCTCGATGCAGGAGCACAACGGCGAGGCGCTGGACACCGCCGGCGACATCGCCCCGTACTCCGTGGCCCAGTACATCGCGCAGACCGGCGGCATCGTGAACGACCGCCACGGCGCCACGGTCCTCGGCGAGATCAACGGCTCCACTCCGGTGAACGCGGACGGCACGCTCAACGTCGGCTTCACCTACAACCGCGACGTCTACAACGTCGTTCCGACCTCGAAGCTGTCGAACGCGACGATCGCGTCCACGTTCGCCGGCTCCGGCTCGAAGGTCTGCAACGACGCCGACACCATCCAGCTCTACGGCTTCGGTGTCATCGCCAACTGCGGTGACACCACGGACCCCGACCTCAAGGGCGAGCGCTGACCACCGGCGCCATGACCTGAACGCACAACGGCCGGGCACCCCGAGGGTGCCCGGCCCCGCGGCGTATCCGCCCCGGCTGTCGACGACCGCCCCGACCCGTGACCACCCCGACTCCGACCACTATCCGACTCGACCCGGACCGAACCCTGTGGGGGGACACCACATGAACCGCCAGACACCGCTCAGATCGCCCGCCGCCCTGCTGTTGTGCTGCGCCCTGCTGATGGGGGCGCTCTCCGGAGTGCTCGCGTTCGTGGGCCAGGCGCACGCGGTCACCCCGACCGGGAAGTTCACGCTGGAGCCGGGCACGGGCAGCATCAAGGCCCCGCTGAGCGCCGCCTCCGCCAGTACGGACGCGGGCTGCCCCGAGACCAGCAACCCCACGGCCATGTTCCTGTGGCTGCTCAAGCCGGGCAGCACCACCGTCGGCAAGCAGCTCGCCAAGAGCAGTTCGGCGGACACGATCTCCAAGACGGCCCCGTTCACGGTCCCGCTGACCCCGGGCACCGCGACCGTGGAGACCCAGCTGCGCTCGTACGTGGCGGAGGGCTCCCTCGACGGCAAGTACTCCCTGGCCCTGGCCTGCGGCGCCGGACTGACCAACAACGTCCCGGCCTTCAGCGCGATCGTCCAGGTCAGCGGCGAGACCTGGACGCTGGTCCAGACGCAGACGACCACCGTGGCGCTCGACGGCCCCGCGACCCCCGTCGGCGGCTCCCTCAAGCTGACGGCCACCCTGACCCCGGCCGCCGCCGCGGGCAGCGTCGCCTTCGCCTACACCGGCGCCACCAACGACTCCGAGCCTGTCCCGGTCGGCACGGCGGACGTCGCGAACGGTAAGGCGGAGGTCACCGTCACCGCGCCCGCGACCGCCGGCAACCACTTCTACTCCGCGACCTTCACGCCCGCGGACCCGGACGCCTTCAGCACGTCCACGGCCGTCAAGCCCGTCCAGATCACCACGCCGGACCAGTCGCCCACGCCCACCCCGACGCCCACCGACACCTCGCCCAGCCCCACCGTCCCCGCCGACCTCGAAGTGACCGACGAGAGCGGCACCGTGCTGGAGGCCGTCCCGGACCTCGAAGCCGGGCAGAAGGTGAAGATCACGGCCCGTGGCTACACCAAGGACGCCAAGGTGCTGGTCACGCTCGCCGACAGCGAGGAGAAGTACACCGACGCGGTGGCGGACGCCGAGGGCACCGTCACGGACTACGCGTTCACCGTGCCCGAGAAGATCGCGGACGGCGACCACACGCTGACCCTCGCGGAGGACAAGGCCGACGGCCACAGCGTGGCGTTCGCCTTCACCACCGGCGCCGGGGCCGACCCGAGCGACGAGCCCGGCCCCAGTGACTCGGAGACCGGCTCGGACACGGGCGGCGGGACCGACGGCGGCACGTCCGGCGACACGGGCACCGCGGGTGGCACGGGCGGCTCCGGCGGCGGTACGGGCGGCGGCAGCATGGCCGCCACCGGCGCCCAGGTCGGCACCGTCGGCTTCGCCGCGCTGGCCCTGCTCTGCGCGGGCGCCGCCCTCGTCGTCCACGTCCGCCGCAAGGGCCTGCTGACCTTCGGGGACACCCCGAACCACCTCTAGCGAGCCCGCGCGCACCCACGACCTGGCTCCGGGGCGGGGCCGCCGACCCCCGCCCCGGGACCGCGCCCCACCCCGCCCGTCCCGTCCGTCCGCCGCATCCTTCCACCCGCTCAGCACCCGCTCACCGCCCGAGGAGCGCACCCACCGTGTCCGTGCCGGCCCCACCACCCCCGACACCGCCCGCCGCCCCGAGGCCGCCCGCCCGGCCAGGACTCGCCCTGGCCGGCGCCACGCTGTGCGTACTGGCCGCCGTGCTCTTCGGGTTCGCCGCGAACCTCACGATCGTCGGACATCTGCAGCACTCCCGCGACCAGCAGACCGCGTACGACACCCTGCGGCAGCAACTCGCCCTGGGCACCGCGCCGGTGGGCCAGCGCACCTACGACGGCCGGCCGCTCGCCCTCGGCGCGCCGGTCGCCCTGCTGCGCATCCCCGTGCTCGGCCTCAAGGAGGTGGTCGCCGAGGGCACCACCGCCGACGTACTGATGTCCGGGCCCGGCCACCGCCGCGACACCCCGCTGCCCGGCCAGGCGGGCACGGTCGTCCTCATGGGCCGCCAGTGGGGCTACGGCAGCCCCTTCAACAACCTGCACCAGCTCGCCCCCGGCACCCGCGTCGAACTGACCACCGGACAGGGCAGATCCGTGTACGAGGTCACCGGCGTCCGGCACGCGGGCGACGAACTGCCCGCCCGGCTGGGCCAGGGCCAGGGACGGCTCACCCTGATCACCGCGAAGGGCGCCCCCTACACGCCCGACGGTCTGCTGCGGGTGGACGCGGAACTCGTCTCCGACATCCGCCCCAACCCGCCGCGCGCCATCCGCTCCGGCTGGATCGACCCGTCCGAACAGGCGCTCGCCGGCCAGGACGACGCGTGGCTCGCCGTCTTCCTGTGGACACAGGGACTGCTCCTCGCCGCGCTGGTCGCCGTCTGGCTGTACCGGGTGTGGGGCCGCTGGCAGACCTGGATCTGCGCGGCGCCCGTACTGACCGCGCTCGGTCTCGCCGACTCCGCGGCCCTCACCGCGCTGCTCCCCAATGTCCTCTGAACCCCCAGTCCCGTACGGGAGTTGACGTACCCATGTCCACAGACACCACCGGTACCACCGGCGCCACCCTCGTCCAGCCGCGGACCGCCGACGGGCCGGAGCACGGGCAGGGACACGGGCACGGGCCCGCCGACCTGCGGGCCGAGGACGTCTCGGCCTGGTTCGGCGACCACAAGGTCCTCGACCGGGTCTCGCTCACCATGCCCGCACGGCAGGTCACCGCCCTCATCGGGCCCTCCGGCTGCGGCAAGTCGACCTTCCTGCGCATCCTCAACCGCATGCACGAGCTGATCGGCTCGGCCTCGCTCGCCGGACGCGTCCTGCTGGACGGCGAGGACATCTACGACCGCGGACGCCGTATCACCCGGGCCCGCCGCGAGATCGGCATGGTCTTCCAGAAGCCCAACCCCTTCCCCGCGATGTCCCTGTACGACAACGTCCTGGCGGGCCTGAAGCTCAACGGCATCAAGGCGTCCCGGGACGGCCGCGACGACCTCGTCGAGGAGTGCCTGACGAAGGCCGGACTGTGGAAGGAGGTCAAGGACCGGCTGCGGCAGCCCGGCGGCGCGCTCTCCGGCGGACAGCAGCAACGCCTGTGCATCGCCCGCTCGCTGGCGGTCCGCCCGCGGGTGCTGCTCATGGACGAGCCCTGCTCGGCGCTCGACCCGACGTCCACCCGGCGTATCGAGGAGACCATCGCCGAACTGCGGACCGAGGTCACGATCGTCATCGTCACCCACAACATGCAGCAGGCCGCGCGCGTCTCCGACACCTGCGCCTTCTTCCTGGCGTCCCACGGCACCCCGGGCGTGATCGTGGAGCACGGGGACACGGACGCGATGTTCGCCTCGCCCCGGGACGAAAGGACGTCGGACTACGTGAACGGCCGGTTCGGGTGAACCGGGCGGTTCGGGCGACCCGGCTGCTCCGGGCATGGCGTCACGGCGACGGCTTCGAGGCCGCCCCCGCCGACGGCGGTACCGGCCGCCGCGCCGCCCCCTCCTCCTCCCGCGCCCGTGCGTACGGCCGTGAAGCGGCGGCCCCGCCCGGATCGGTGACCCGGTCGCCGGCCCCGGCCGGGTCGCTCGGCCTGCTGCTCGCCGTCCTGCTCGCCCTGCTGTTCGCGCCGGCCGCCTGCGCCCCGGCCGGCGGGAACGGGCCTGCCGCAGCGCCGGGCGCGAGCGGCCGGACGGCCGGGGACGCGGGTCCGGCGACGACGGGGGCCGCCCCCGCACCGGGCCCGCCCGCCGACCGGCCCGCCCCCTCGTCCACCCCGCCCCGGGCCCCCGCCACCGGCACCCCGCCGCCGACGGCCACCGGCCCGGTACGGGGCCCCGACCTGTCCCGGCCCGCCTCCGCGAGGCCCCGGACGACGGCACCGCCCACCACCGAAGCCCCCTCGCCCTCCGCCGAGGGGCGGGTCGGTCCAGGAACCCCGGACAGGGCCCGCCAGGACACGGTCGTCACCATCGGGGACTGGTCCGCCCGGGTCGTCCGCGGCGGCCAGGACGCCGTCGACGCCTGCCGGGACGCCGTCCAGTGGACCGGCCCCGCCCTCGGCACCGAGGACGGCTACCGGCTGCGTACCGCCGTGCTCGTCGGCCACGACTACTGCGGCTTCGACCGGTTCGCGACGCTCCCGGTCGGCTCGACGGTCACGGTCCGCTCCCCGCGCGGGACCTGGACGTACCGCGTGTACGCCACCTGGGTCACGCCCGGCCGCGGCGCCCCGGCGGCCGGACTGTACTGGGGCGACCTCACCCTCCAGTCCTGCGTGGGACCGGACACGGGCTTCAGCTACCTGATGCGTGTCTGACTCCCCGGTACGAGCCGGGTGCGCGGGGTGGGCAACCCGAACCCGTGCCGGTGGCGACCTCAGGGGGAAATCTCGTCCCCCACCCAGGGAGTTCACCGTGCGCGGACGTCCGCACCACCCTCGGCTCAGCCGGCCCCGCAGGCGCCTGGCGCGTCTGGTCACCGTCCTCGTCGCGCTGGTGGCGCTGGCCGCCTCGCCCCTCACACGGGCCGCCCCGGCGCAGGCCGCCGACCAGTGGAACCCGCCCGCGAACCTGGTGCAGCCGCTCAACGAGGTGTGGAACCACGTCTCGACGACCTACCCCGACCTCTACGGCTTCCGCAACTACGGCTGGGACCAGGTCATGGCCAACCGGGGAAGCATCAACTACTGCGTCCGCTGGGAGTCGGACGCGCCGGTCAGTACAGCCCTGCGGGACCAGATCCACACCGCCCTGAAGAAGCAGTTCGGCAAGTGGACGGCGGCCATGCTGGACAACGGCACGGGCCACAACGCCTGGCCGTACACCAGCGTGCCCGTCAACGTCGTCGGCTGGGCGGTCAAGAACCGCTCCACCCTCCAGTGGACCGACAACTCCGTCGACATCTACGCCGGAAACCTCGACAGCGGCGGCGCCCCGCAGTGCGCGCCCGACTGCGGCCGGTTCTTCCACCAGGACGGCAACTACACGAAGTGTCCGGGCGGCGCGGCCCGCCACTACGACCAGTCCCTCTGGCTGACCAAGGGCTTCGGGGGCGGCGCGGGCGGCGACTGGGGCCAGCGCGTCGGCCAGGAGTACTTCACCGGCGCGCTGTCCCAGGAGGACATCCACATCTATCTGCACGAGGTCGGCCACACCTTCGGCCTCGACGACTTCTACGACTGGACGCCGACGGGCCAGTGCTGCTTCCTCATGAACGCGGGCAGCGCCACGCAGATCACCGAGTTCGACAAGTGGATGCTCCGCGACTTCTGGCGCCACCTGAAGAGCCGGTACGGGCTCTGAGGAGGTGAAGGCGTGACGGACCGGCACTTCCGGTGGCGCCGGTCCGTCAGGCCCTTCAGATGCCCGCGGCGGCCGACAGGTCCCGCTTGATCTCCGCCAGCAGCTCCGCCGCCTTCGCGTGCGCCGCCGGGAGGCCGTCGTGTGTGTCCACCGGCACCACGACCTCCAGGTAGCACTTCAGCTTCGGCTCCGTACCGCTGGGCCGGACGATGACACGGGCGCCGTCCAGCGTGTAGCGCAGACCGTCCGTGGGCGGCAGCAGGTCCGTCCCCAGGGCGAGGTCCTCGGTCCTGGTGACGGACAGGCCCGCGAGGTGCGTGGGCGGCTGTTCGCGCAGCCGGCGCATCGCGTCGGAGATGACGGAGAGGTCGTCCACCCGGACCGCCAGTTGGTCCGTGGCGTGCAGCCCGTGCTCGACGGCGAGGTCGTCCAGCAGGTCGAGGAGCGTGCGGCCCTCCGCCTTCAGCTCCGAGGCCAGCTCCGTGATGGCGAGGGCCGCCGTGATGCCGTCCTTGTCCCGTACGCCGTCGGGGTCGACGCAGTAGCCGAGCGCCTCCTCGTAGCCGTACCGCAGGCCCTCCACCCTGGCGATCCACTTGAAGCCCGTCAGCGTCTCCTCGTACGGCAGCCCCGCCTTCCCGGCGATGCGGCCGAGGAGGGAGGACGAGACGATCGACTCCGCGAAGGTGCCGCGCGCGCCCCGGCGGACGAGGTGCGCCGCGAGGAGCGCGCCGACCTCGTCGCCGCGCAGCATGCGCCAGTCGCCGCCCCCGTCGCCGCTCCCGCCGTCCTTGACGGCCGCGGCGCAGCGGTCCGCGTCCGGGTCGTTCGCGATGATCAGGTCCGGGTCGCTCTCGCGTGCCTTCGCGAAGGCGAGGTCCATCGCGCCGGGCTCCTCCGGGTTGGGGAAGGCGACGGTCGGGAAGTCGGGGTCCGGCTCGGCCTGCTCGGCGACGAGGACGGGCGCGGGGAATCCGGCCCGTTCGAACGCGGCGAGCAGGGTCTCCGTCCCGACGCCGTGCAGGGCCGTGTAGACCGTGCGGGCGGTCCGCGGGGAACCGGGGGCCAGCACCACGTCCGTGCGCTCCAGATAGGCGTTCAGGACGCCCTCGTCGAGGGTCTCCCAGCCGGAGTCCGGGCGCGGGACGTCGGCGAGGCGCGCCACCGCGGCGATCTCCGCGGCGATCTCGGCGTCCGCCGGGGGCACGATCTGGGAGCCGTCTCCCAGATAGACCTTGTAGCCGTTGTCCCGCGGGGGGTTGTGGCTGGCCGTCACCTCGACGCCCGCCACCGCGCCCAGATGCCTTATGGCGTACGCGAGTACGGGCGTGGGGAGGGGACGGGGGAGCACGGCGGCGCGCAGACCCGCGCCCGTCATGACCGCGGCGGTGTCCCGGGCGAAGTCGACGGACTTGTGACGGGCGTCGTAGCCGATGACGACGAGGCCGTCCGTCCGCCCCTTCGCCTTCAGGTACGCGGCGAGGCCGGCGGCGGCACGGATGACGACCGCGCGGTTCATCCGCATCGGGCCCGCGCCCAGTTCGCCGCGGAGGCCTGCCGTGCCGAACTGGAGGGTGCCGGAGAAGCGGGCGGTCAGCTCCGCGGTGTCCTCGGCGTCGATGAGCTTGGCGAGTTCCTCGCGGGTGTCCGTGTCGGGGTCCTCGGCCAGCCATGCCGTGGCCCGGGCGATGAGTTCGTCCTGCACGAGGGTCGACCTCTTTTCGTCGTCTGTACGTGGTGGTGTACCCCGGTTTCCCTCGGGGGCCGCTGCCTCCGGGCCCCCGGGGCCCCCGGGTCCTCGAACGCCGGACGGGCTGCCGGGGTTCGTCCGCGGGCCGGTGGGGGCTGGCCGCGCAGTTCCCCGCGCCCCTCGGCGGCGGGGCTGCGCCCCGGCCGATGGGTTTGTCCGCGGGCCGGTGGGGCCGGTCGCGCCGTTCCCCGGGCCCCGGCCCATGGGTTTGTCCGCGGGCCCGTGGGGGTTGCTCGCGCCGTTCCCCGCGCCCCTGAAATGCGGGGCTGCGCCCCGGCATTTCGGGCCCGTCGCCGATCCGGTGGCGCCTTGGCCGCGAAATCCTTTGCGCGCCGCGTTCGGCGTCGTTCGGGCCGGCCGCGCATCTCTCAGCCCGTCCGGCGTCTGAGGACGAGCGCGTCAGCGCGGCAGGGGGGCCGGGGGCGCAGCCCCCGGGGACAGGGCTACAGCCGGGCCAGGACCTGCGTGAGGAGGGCACCCATGTGCGTCGCCGAGTCGCGGCCCGCCTGGAGCACCTCCTCGTGGTTCAGCGGCTCGCCCGTCATCCCCGCGGCGAGGTTGGTGACGAGCGAGATGCCGAGCACCTCCGCCCCCGCCTCCCGCGCGGCGATCGCTTCGAGCGTGGTCGACATCCCCACCAGGTCCGCGCCGATCACGCGGGCCATCCGGATCTCCGCAGGCGTCTCGTAGTGCGGGCCGGGGAACTGCGCGTACACGCCCTCTTCGAGCGTCGCGTCGATCTCCTTGCACAGCGCCCGCAGCCGCGGCGAGTACAGGTCCGTCAGGTCGACGAAGTTCGCGCCGACGATCGGGGACGTCGCCGTGAGGTTGATGTGGTCGCTGATGAGGACCGGCTGCCCGGGCCGCATGCCCTCGCGCAGCCCACCGCAGCCGTTGGTCAGCACGATGGTCTTGCAGCCGGCGGCCACGGCCGTCCGGACGCCGTGCGCGACGGCGGCGACCCCGCGGCCCTCGTAGTAGTGGGTGCGGCCCAGGAAGACCAGCGCCCGCTTGTCGCCGATCTGGTAGGAGCGGACCGTGCCGCCGTGCCCCTCGACCGCCGGCGGCGGGAAGCCGGGCAGATCGGTGACCCGGAACTCGGCTTCGGGAGCGCCGAGGGCGTCCACGGCCGGAGCCCAGCCGGAGCCCATCACGAGGGCGACGTCGTGGGTCTCGGCGCCCGAGAGTTCCCGCAGGCGCGCGGCGGCGGCGTCGGCGGCGGCGTACGGGTCGCCCTGGATGTCGTCCGGAAGAAGAGATGCGTTCACGCGCATGAGGGTAGCCGCTCGCGGCCTACGCGCGTAGATGTTGATGGTCACGGGTTTGCGATCGTTGTCTTGTTGTTTCCGACGAAACCCGCCGACGGCATGTTCCGGGACGTGTCCCGAGGGTCAGCAGGGGCGCTTGCGCAGTTCCATCACGTAGTCGTGCGGGGCGCCCGCCGACTCCGCCGCGTCGGCCAGCTCGCCGAGGTAGCGGGCGGAGGGGAGCCCTCCCTCGTAACCGTTGAGGACGTACAGCCACGCCGACTCCTCGCCCTCCAGCGTGTGGATCCGTACGCGCATCCGCCGGTAGATGTCGAGGCCGACACCCTCCCAGCGGTCCAGGGACTCCTCGTCCGGGGGAGCGATGTCGTACAGGGCGACGAAGACCTGCGAGCGCGGGGCCTCGACGATCGTCGCCAGCGCGCCCTCCCAGCCCATGTGCTCGCCGCCGAACGTCAGCCGCCAGCCGTTGAGCCACCCCGTGGCGCGCAGCGGCGAATGGGGTGCGCGGCGCGTCATGAGCCGCGGGTCGAGATTGCCGGCGTACGCGGCGTAGAGCGACATGGGACCGAGGGTACGGCAGCGAACCCATGTGACTCTCCCGTAACCGCGGCCCCGTATCGCACACCCGTGCCACCCCGATCGTCCGCCCGCGACACCCGGACAGCGCCCCCGTGCGGAAGCACCTTGAAGCGTGCGGGACAATGGAGTACGTGACTCGGATCGTGATCATTGGCGGCGGACCCGGCGGATACGAAGCGGCCCTGGTGGCAGCGCAGCTCGGCGCGGAGGTGACCGTCGTCGACTGCGACGGCCTGGGCGGTGCGTCGGTGCTCACCGACTGCGTGCCGTCCAAGACCCTCATCGCGACGGCCGAGGTGATGACCACCTTCGACTCCTCGTACGAGGAACTGGGGATCATCGTCGCCGACGACACCCCGCACATCGACCAGCCCGCGCGCGTCGTCGGCGTGGACCTCGGCAAGGTCAACCGCCGGGTGAAGCGCCTCGCGCTCGCCCAGTCCCACGACATCACGGCCTCCGTGACGCGTGCCGGGGCGCGGGTGCTGCGCGGTCGCGGCCGGCTGGAGGGCATGCAGGGCCTGGACGGCTCGCGCAAGGTCGTCGTGCGGGCCGCGGACGGCAGCGAGGAGACGCTCGTCGCCGATGCCGTGCTCATCGCCACCGGCGGGCACCCCCGCGAACTGGCCGACGCGCAGCCTGACGGCGAGCGCATCCTGAACTGGACGCAGGTCTACGACCTCGACGAGCTCCCCGAGGAGCTCATCGTGGTCGGCTCCGGTGTCACCGGCGCCGAGTTCGCCGGCGCCTACCAGGCCCTCGGCTCGCGGGTCACGCTCGTCTCCAGCCGCGACCGCGTGCTGCCGGGCGAGGACCCGGACGCGGCGGCCGTCCTGGAGGACGTGTTCCGGCGGCGCGGCATGAACGTCATGGCCCGTTCGCGCGCCGCGTCCGCCAAGCGGGTGGGCGACCGGGTCGAGGTGACGCTCGCCGACGGCCGCGTCATCACCGGCTCGCACTGTCTGATGGCCGTCGGCGCCATCCCCAACAGCGACGGCATGGGCCTGGAGGAGGCCGGGGTCAAGGTCCAGGAGTCCGGGCACATCTGGACCGACAAGGTCTCCAGGACCACGGCCCCCGGCGTGTACGCGGCCGGTGACGTCACCGGGATCTTCGCGCTCGCCTCCGTGGCCGCCATGCAGGGCCGTATCGCGATGTACCACTTCCTCGGCGACGCGGTCGCGCCGCTCAATCTGAAGACGGTCTCGTCGAACGTCTTCACCGACCCCGAGATCGCCACCGTCGGCTACTCGCAGTCGGACGTCGACGGCGGCGTCATCGACGCCCGGGTCGTGAAGCTGCCCCTGCTGCGCAACCCGCGCGCCAAGATGCAGGGCATCCGGGACGGCTTCGTGAAGATCTTCTGCCGTCCGGGCACCGGGATCGTCGTCGGCGGTGTGGTCGTCGCGCCGCGCGCCTCGGAACTCATCCACCCGATCTCCCTCGCGGTCGACAACAACCTGACCGTCGAGCAGATCGCGAAGGCCTTCACGGTGTATCCGTCCCTCTCGGGCTCCATCGCCGAGGTGGCCCGTCAGCTGCACACCCGGAAGTCCACGGGCGAGGGCTGAGCACCGGCGGTCGGCGCGGGGTCCGCGAGCCTGGCCGCCGCGGCACGGAAACCGGTGCCACGAACGGTTTTTGCTGGTCACGCGGATCGGGCGCCCCTCTGGTCACGGGGAGTCGCCGACCATTCATGCGGCATAGGCGCCCGGATTAGGCGCGTATACCACTCCGGGTAGTGCCATGCGAACAACTTCTGTTATTCGGCGCAAACTGCTGAAAGCAGACGGTCGTTGGGGTTACTGTCAGTTTCGTGTTCGCTGCAGAACGTCGTCAATTGATCCTCGAAATGGTGCGAGCAAATGGAGCCGTGTCGCTCCGTGAGCTCGCCCGCGTCGTCCAGACCTCCGAAGTGACCGTACGGCGGGACGTGCGCGCACTGGAGGCAGAAGGACTCCTCGACCGCCGACACGGCGGTGCGGTATTGCCGGGCGGGTTCACGCGGGAGTCCGGCTTTCCGCAGAAATCTCATCTCGCGACCGCAGAGAAGACGGCCATCGCCGACCTCGCCGCGGGTCTCGTCGAAGAGGGCGAGGCCATTGTGGTGGGGGCGGGAACCACCACGCAGGAGCTGGCTCGCCGGCTCGCGCGGGTGCCGGGGCTGACCGTCGTCACCAATTCCCTGCTGGTGGCCCAGGCGCTGGCCCATGCCAACCGGGTGGAAGTCGTGATGACCGGCGGCACCCTGCGCGGTTCCAACTACGCCCTGGTCGGCAGCGGGGCCGAACAGTCCCTCCAGGGGCTGCGGGTCTCCCGGGCCTTCCTGTCGGGAAGCGGGCTCACCGCCGAACGGGGCCTGTCCACCTCCAACATGCTGTCGGCCTCGGTCGACCGCGCGCTCGTCCAGGCGGCCGCCGAGGTCGTCGTCCTGGCCGATCACACCAAGCTCGGCGCCGACACGATGTTCCAGACGGTGCCGACCGATGTGATCACCCGCCTGGTCACGGACGAGCCGCCGGCCCAGGACGACCGCGCGGCCACCGAACTGCAGGCCCTGGCAGACCAGGGCGTACAGATCGCGGTGGCGGGAGCGGGTGGTTCGGGCGGCGATACGGTCCCGGCGGGGCGCCAGCCGCCACGCCGGGACGTGCCGCTGCCCGGCCCCCGACGCGGTCAGGTGCCCGGTGCGGGACCGCAGTTGCGCAGCGCCGCGGCGGTGCTGGGCGATCAGGCCCAGAGCGAGCGGGCGCGGGTCGCCGACATGCGCAGACGCTGACAACGGAGTCGTGGCTGACGGACGGCGGTCCAGTCCGTACGTCAGAAGGTCAGGCCTTGAGGCCCCGCAGCGTCAGCGCCAGCATGCGGTCGGCCAACTCCGGGTCGCCCGGGGTCTCTTCGGCGGCCAGCGCGATCGCGCTGGTCAGCTGGAGAAGATCGCCGATGGCGACACCGGTACGTACGGAGCCTGCGTTCTGCGCGCGCGTGAGGAGGGCACTGCCCGCCTCACGCATCGGGCCGCTGCACTGCGCGAGCGCCGAAGCGTCGTCGTGCGACGCCGACATGAGCGCGCGTGACAGTCCGCGGTACTCACTCGCATGAGTGATGACGGCGCGCAGCCATTCCACGAGCGCCGTGCACGGGTTCGGGGCGTCGAGGAGTTCGCGTGAGCGGGTCAGCAGGTCGCTGACCGCGTCCGCGAAGACCGCGTTCAGCAGGGCGTGGCGGTTGGGGAAGTGGCGGTAGAGGGTGCCGATGCCTACGCCCGCGCGTTTCGCCACGTCCTCCAGTGAGGCGTCGGCGCCGTGTTGCGCGAACGTGGTTCGTGCCTCGGTGATGAGGCGGTCGTGGTTTCTGCGGGCGTCGGCGCGCATCCCTGCCGGGGGGTTGGCCATGTGTCCTACCTACCCTCTCCTCGGTCCTTCGGGCGGCGATGGGCCGACCCCGAACCCTTTCCGTCTGCCCCATGACCACCGGCCGGGTGCCGCGGGCCGTATGTGGCTGGTCGCGCAGTTCCCCGCGCCCCTGACGGGGCGCCCTTCGGGGCCCGTAACCCGAGGCGCCCGGCACACAGGGGATCCTGGTTGCCGGGCGCCTCGTCATGACGGGTTGGGCTCGGGTCAGTCCTTGATCTCGCAGATGACCGCGCCTGAGGTGAGGGACGCGCCCACCTCTGCCGCGAGGGCCTTGATGGTGCCCGAGCGGTGGGCGTTCAGGGGCTGTTCCATCTTCATGGCCTCCAGGACCACGATCAGGTCGCCCTCCTTGACCTCCTGGCCCTCCTCGACGGCCACCTTCACGATGGTGCCCTGCATGGGCGAGGCGAGGGTGTCGCCGGAGGCGGCCGGGCCGGACTTCTTGGCCGCGCGCCGCTTGGGCTTGGCGCCCGCCGCGAGTCCCGTACGGGCCAGGGACATGCCCAGCGAGACCGGCAGGGAGACTTCGAGGCGCTTGCCGCCGACCTCGACGACGACCGTCTCGCGGCCCGGCTCGTCATCCGTGTCGGCGTCCGCGGGTGCGGTGAAGGCCGGGATCTCGTTGACGAACTCGGTCTCGATCCAGCGGGTGTGGACCGTGAAGGGGTCCGCGGAGCCGGTCAGCTCGGGGGCGAAGGCGGGGTCGGCGACCACCGCGCGGTGGAAGGGGATGGCCGTGGCCATGCCCTCCACGGTGAACTCCTCCAGGGCGCGCGCGGCCCGCTGGAGGGCCTGCTCGCGGGTGGCGCCGGTGACGATCAGCTTGGCGAGCAGCGAGTCCCACGCCGGGCCGATGACCGAGCCGGACTCCACGCCCGCGTCCAGGCGGACACCGGGGCCCGACGGCGGGGCGAAGGTGGTCACCGTGCCGGGGGCCGGCAGGAAGCCGCGGCCCGGGTCCTCGCCGTTGATGCGGAACTCGAAGGAATGGCCGCGCAGCGGCGGGTCGTCGTAGCCCAGTTCCTCGCCGTCGGCGATCCGGAACATCTCACGGACCAGGTCGATGCCGGAGACCTCCTCGGTGACCGGGTGCTCGACCTGCAGACGGGTGTTGACCTCCAGGAAGGAGATCGTGCCGTCCGCGCCGACCAGGAACTCGACGGTCCCGGCGCCGACGTACCCGGCCTCCTTGAGGATCGCCTTGGAGGACGCGTACAGCTCGGCCACCTGGGCGTCGGAGAGGAACGGCGCGGGCGCCTCCTCGACCAGCTTCTGGTGGCGGCGCTGCAGGGAGCAGTCACGGGTGGAGACGACCACCACGTTGCCGTGGGAGTCGGCCAGGCACTGGGTCTCCACGTGCCGCGGCTTGTCGAGGTAGCGCTCCACGAAGCACTCGCCGCGGCCGAAGGCGGCGACGGCCTCGCGCACCGCGGAGTCGAACAGCTCGGGGATCTCTTCGAGGGTGCGGGCCACCTTCAGACCGCGACCGCCACCACCGAAGGCCGCCTTGATCGCGATGGGCAGGCCGTGCTCCCGGGCGAAGGCGACGACCTCGTCCGCGCCGGGCACCGGGTCCGGCGTACCGGCGACCAGCGGAGCGCCCGCGCGCTGCGCGATGTGCCGGGCCGCGACCTTGTCACCGAGGTCGCGGATCGCCTGCGGCGGCGGGCCGATCCAGGTCAGGCCCGCGTCCAGGACGGCCTGGGCGAAGTCGGCGTTCTCCGAGAGGAAGCCGTATCCGGGATGGATCGCGTCCGCCCCGGAGTCCTTGGCGGCCTGCAGCACCTTGGCGAAGTCCAGGTAACTGCTCGCGGGGGTGTCACCGCCCAGCGCGAACGCCTCGTCCGCGGCACGCACATGCAGTGCGTCCCGGTCCGGCTCGGCGTACACCGCCACGCTCGCGATGCCGGCGTCTCGGCACGCCCGGGCGACACGAACAGCGATTTCGCCACGGTTGGCGATCAACACCTTGCGCACGTTGGCTCCCTCTCCTTGAAACAAGCCGAGTTTAGGGACTGCCGACACGTCGTTTCGACCCGTCCCCGATGGTGAGCTTGCCCACACGGAGCGTGATACAAGGCTTGCTCGCCCGCGATTTCCCTTGCCCTACCTCGGTACGCAGGGGGCTTGCCTTGAACCCTAGCTCTCCGGTGTGGCCAAGGTCTCTGTGAGTCCGTGCTGCGCGCCACTCGGTTTCTTTGTGGAGACCCTACGAATGGCCCAACGATTCTTTGCCCTCCGCAGATCCCTTGTCCCTGGGTTTACTCGTTAGTAGCGTGCTCGCTGGCGTACGGATACTTGAGGTAACAGCGGCCCTGCTCGGGCGGAAGTCGAAAGTGGGTGGGGGCCGGTGGTCCGCAGACCGGTGGCATGGGTGACCGCGATCGTGCTCTTCGTGGAGGCGGTGGGCATCGCGTGGGTCAACTGGTTCATGGGGGTCGTCGTCGACCGGCAGGACATGTCCCTGGCGGGGCTCGACCCGGACGTGATGTCCACGTCGTCGAAGGTCGCCGGGCTGGTCTTCGGCCTCTACTTCGCGCTCTGCGGCTTCACCGCGCTGCGCGTCGGCCTGCGCGACCGCGCGCCCGCGGGCATCGGCCGCATCCTGCTGATCAGCGCGGCGGTGGTGCACGCCCTGCTCGGCGCGTTCACGGTCGGCCTGGTGGGCTGGGGCGCGTTCGCCTTCATGATGGTCGTGCTCGGACTGATCGTGCTCATCTTCATGACGTACGACCGTCTGGAGGCCACGAGGCCCGACGCGAAGCCGGACGCGGGACCGGACGCCGGACCGCACGAGGGTCCGGGGAGCCCCGGGAGCGCCGGCGGTTCCGGGGACGGTGTGCTGCCTCCGCCCCCGGCGCCTTCCGTCTCCTGACCTGTCTCCGGGCCCGTTCCTGAACCGCCCCCTACCTGCCCCAGTGAGTCCTACTTCTCGCGCGGGGTCCACAAGTCCGTGATGCCGACGCCCAGTTCGGCCAGCAGGCGGCGCACCAGCGGCAGCGAGAGTCCGATGACGTTGCCGTGGTCGCCGTCGATGCCGTCGACGAACGGGGCCGAGCGGCCGTCCAGCGTGAACGCGCCGGCCACGTGCAGCGGCTCGCCCGAGGCGACGTACGCGGCGATCTCGGCGTCCGTCGGCTCGCCGAAGCGGACGACGGTGGACGCGACCCCCGAGGTGTGACGGCCGGCCGCCGTGTCCCACACGCAGTGGCCAGTCTGCAGGATGCCCGCCCGGCCGCGCATCGACTTCCAGCGCGCGGTCGCCTCCTCGGCGTCGGCCGGCTTGCCGTACGCCACGCCGTCCAGTTCGAGCACCGAGTCGCAGCCGATCACCAGGGCGCCGGCGACCTCGGGCCGGGCCGCGACCACGGACGCCTTCGCCTCGGCGAGGGCGAGCGCCAGTTCGGCGGGGGTCGGGGCGCTCACGGCGTCCTCGTCGACTCCGCTGACGATGACCTCGGGGTCGAGTCCGGCCTGCCGCAGCAGTCCGAGCCGGGCGGGGGACTGGGAGGCGAGAACGAGCCTGCGGCGTGGCTGATCAGTCATGCGGTCAGCGTAGCGAGACCCTGCCGGCCGGTTTCACATGAGGCCGAGGATGATCATCGCGAACACCACGGCCAGCGCCATCAGAACGCCGAGCCGCCGCAACATGTCCTGCATGTCGCGCAGCTCCTTCGGCGGCTCGTTCTCCGGGTCGGACCACAGCATGTCTCCGATCGTGACTCCGGCACGGCTCCGGACGCCTGAGTACGCGTACTCATCTTGACCAAAAGGGTCGCTGGTTCCATTAGGGAGCCGATTCCTGCTACCGTTCCCGGCGTCACTAAAGGGACTGCAATCCCATTAGAGGTTGGAGTCCCCTGAGGAACTGGAGGGAACCGCTGTGTTCACCACCGCCTGGACCGCTTCTCCGCAGTCGCCCAGCACCGGCTTCACCCCCAACTGGTCGCAGGAGGGCTTCTGGCGCCAGTCGCTGCGGCAGGTCGTCCGCCTCTCCGCGGGCGGCGACCGCGTCCGCATCCGCCTCTCGAACGCGTACGGGACCTCGCCGCTGCGGATCGCGGGCGCGACCCTCGCCCGTACGGCCACCGGTGTCGGTACGGGTGCCGCCGGTGCCGCCGTACTGGCCGAGCCGGTGCGGCTCGCCTTCGGCGGGGCCGGGTCCGTCGAGATCCCGGCGCGCGGCGAGACCGTCGGCGACGCGGCCGAGTTCGCCGTGGCCGCCGGGGAGTCCGTGACCGTCACCCTGCACCTCGACGCCGCCACCGGGCCCGCCACCTTCCACGCGCAGGCCTTCGCGACCAGCTACCGCGGCGCCGGCGACCTCCTGGCGGACACCGGGGGCGCGGGCTTCGACGAGGTCAGCGAGTCCTGGTACTTCCTGACCGCGGTCGACGTCTCTGCCGGGCGCACGGACGGCGTGGCGCTCTTCGGCGACTCGATCACCGACGGGTTCGGGTCCACGCCCGGTGCGAACCGCAGATGGTCCGACGCCCTCGCCGCCCGCACCGGGCGGCCCGTGCTCAACGCCGGCATCGGCGGGAACCTGCTGCTCAACGACTCGGCCTGGTACGGGGAGAAGGGCGTCCACCGGCTGGAGCGGGACGTGCTCTCCCTGGCCGGCGTCGACACCCTCGTCGTGCTGCTCGGGCTCAACGACATCGGGTTCAGCGAGGGGGCGGCGGAGCCCACCTATCGGCCCGCGCCGCTGGTCGAGGCGGGTGAGCTGGTCGCGGGGCACCGGGAGTTGATACGGCAGGCGCGGCGGCGGGGCCTGCGGGTGGTCGGGGCGACGCTGCTGCCCTTCGCGGGGTCCGATCACTGGGGGGAGCGGGCGGCGAAGGTGAGTCACGAGTTCAACGAATGGGTTCGCCGCTCGGGGGAGTACGACGCCGTGGTCGATCTCCATCGGGCGCTCGCCGATCCCGCGGCGCCCGATGCGCTGCGTGGGGTGTACGACTTCGGCGATCACCTGCACCCGAATGATCTCGGGTACGAGGTGATGGCCGAAGCCGTGGGGGTGGTTCTTTGACTGCGGGCCGGTGGGGGCTGGTCGCGCCGTTCCCCGCGCCCCTTACGGGGCCCTAGCGGGGCCAGAAGGTGTGGGACCAGGACTGGGGGCCCGGGGACGGGAGGCGGGTCTGGGCCACTCGGGACGGGTCCGACCAGGCGTCCCTGTGCCGTGCCGCGCCGGGCGGGGGTGTCTCCGCCGCCGCGGCGCGTGCTCTGACCACCGCCAGGGCGGCGGCCAGCTCCTCGGGGGTCGGGTTGCCCCGTACGACCTTGATGTTCATGAGACCGCTCCCGTTCTCGACGACCGGCGTACTGGCTAGAGGGGGATGTTGCCGTGCTTCTTCGGCGGCAGGGACTCCCGCTTGGTGCGCAGGGCCCGCAGACCGCGTACGACGTGGGCGCGGGTGTCCGAGGGCAGGACCACGGCGTCGATGTAACCGCGCTCGGCCGCTGTGTACGGGTTGAGGAGCGCGTCCTCGTACTCCTGGATCAGCCGGGCCCGGGTGGCTTCCTGCTCGTCGGCGGGGGTGGCCGCGATGGCGCGCCGGTGCAGGATGTTCACCGCGCCCTGCGCGCCCATCACGGCGATCTGGGCCGTCGGCCAGGCGAGGTTGAGGTCCGCGCCCAGGTGCTTGGAGCCCATGACGTCGTAGGCGCCGCCGAAGGCCTTGCGGGTGATCACCGTGATCAGGGGGACGGTGGCCTCGGCGTACGCGTAGATCAGTTTGGCGCCCCGGCGGATGATGCCCGTGTGCTCCTGGTCGACGCCCGGGAGGAAGCCGGGGACGTCCACGAAGGTGAGGACGGGGACGTTGAAGGCGTCGCAGGTGCGCACGAAGCGGGCCGCCTTCTCGCTCGCGTCGATGTCCAGGCAGCCCGCGAACTGCATCGGCTGGTTGGCGACGATGCCCACCGGCTGCCCCTCGACGCGGCCGAAGCCGGTGAGGATGTTCGGCGCGAACAGCGGCTGCGTCTCGAAGAACTCGGCGTCGTCCAGGACGTGTTCGATCACCGTGTGCATGTCGTACGGCTGGTTCGCGCTGTCCGGGATCAGCGTGTCCAGCTCACGGTCCTCGTCCGTCGTCGCCAGGTCCGCCTCCTCGGGGAAGGCGGGCGGCTCACTGAGGTTGTTCGACGGCAGGTAGGACAGCAGCGACTTGACGTACTCGATCGCGTCCTTCTCGTCGCCCGCCATGTGGTGGGCCACGCCCGACACCGCGTTGTGCGTGCGCGCGCCGCCCAGCTCCTCGAAACCGACGTCCTCGCCGGTGACCGTCTTGATGACGTCGGGTCCGGTGATGAACATGTGCGAGGTCTGGTCGACCATCACCGTGAAGTCGGTGATGGCGGGCGAGTAGACCGCGCCGCCCGCGCACGGGCCGACGACCAGGCTGATCTGCGGGATCACACCCGAGGCGTGCGTGTTGCGGCGGAAGATCTCGCCGTACATGCCGAGCGCCGCCACGCCCTCCTGGATGCGGGCGCCGCCGGAGTCGTTGATGCCGATGACCGGACAGCCGGTCTTCAGCGCGAAGTCCATCGCCTTCATGATCTTCTGGCCGAAGACCTCGCCGAGGGCGCCGCCGAAGACCGTGAAGTCCTGCGAGAACACGGCCACCGGACGGCCGTCCACCGTGCCGTAGCCGGTCACCACCCCGTCCCCGTACGGGCGGTTGTCCTCCAGCCCGAAGTCCGTCGAGCGGTGCTGCGCGAACTCGTCGAACTCGACGAAGGAGTTCTCGTCCATCAGCAGCTCGATCCGCTCACGGGCCGTCAACTTGCCCTTGGCGTGCTGCTTTTCGACGGCGCGTGCCGAGCCGGCGTGCGTCGCCTCGTCGATGCGGCGCCGCAGATCCGCGAGCTTGCCCGCGGTGGTGTGGATGTCGATCTCGTGCTGCTGTTCCGGCTCGGACATCGGGATGCGGCTCCCTGCCTGCTCAGTGGGGACGTGAGGGTGAGGTGCTCAGAAGGGGGGTTGGCTACTCATCCGTAGCGTAGTGGCGTGCCTACCGTTCGGCAGTGCGGCGTTTACCACACCTAGGGTGGGTTGCATGACGCCGCGAGATGACTCAGACGCGAACAGCAACGCGCACAGCAATCGGTGGTCCGACCTGGACCGTCCGCCGCTCAACGCCGTGGCGCTGCGCCGCGCGCTCGTGCGCGACGGAGGGCGCGGAGGGCTCTGGTCCGACGTCCAGGTGGTGGCCCGTACCGGCTCCACCAACTCCGACCTCGTCGCCCTCGCCGTGGCCGGCAAGGCCGCGGAGGGCACGGTCCTGATCGCCGAGGAGCAGGACGCCGGACGGGGGCGCCTGGACCGGCGGTGGACGGCGCCCGCCCGCTCGGGCCTCTTCTTCTCCGTGCTGCTGAAGCCCACCGGCGTCCCCGTCGAACGGTGGGGCTGGCTGCCGCTCCTCGCGGGGGTCGCGATGGCGACGGGGCTCTCGCGGTCGGCCGGCGTGGACACGGCGTTGAAATGGCCCAACGATCTGCTGGTGACGGTGGAGGGCGAGGAGCGCAAGGTCGGCGGCATCCTCGCCGAACGCGCCGGGGACGACGCGGTCGTCGTCGGCATCGGCATCAACGTCACCCTCCGTGCCGACGAGCTGCCCGTCCCGGGCGCCGGATCACTCGCCCTCGCGGGCGCGGCGACCACCGACCGGGACACCATCCTGCGGACCGTCCTCCGCTCGCTCGAACAATGGTTCGAGAAGTGGCGGAGCGTGGCCGGCGACCCCGCCGCGTCCGGCCTTCAGGACACCTACGCGGCCGGCTGCGCGACGCTCGGCCGGGAGGTACGGGCCGAACTGCCCGGGAACACCTCGATCACCGGCGAGGCGGTCGCCCTCGACGGCGACGGTCGACTGGTGCTCGCCACCGCGGAAGGGGTGCAGCAGCCCGTGGGCGCCGGGGACATCGTGCACCTGCGCCCGGCGGGATCGGCGGGATCCCCGGGAAGCGAGTGACGGACGTGCCCAGCGGGGTACGCGGGGCGTTCCGTGCGTTCCCCGCGTGGCGTGCCTGTTCGTGCCGGTGGTGAGCACGGGGCGCACCCTGGCCGTACGACAGGGGGCGGGCCGGGAGCGGGCCGCCGGACGTACGGGGACGGAGTGGGTCATGGGCCGTCCGGCCTCGGCAGTCGGGAGTGAGCCACAGCACACCTGCCGTAGAGTTGAGGCCGGTCGATACCTGACCGCGGCAGATCGGAAGGGCATCAGGCGTGACGGTCGACGACAGCGGTTCGGGCACGGGTGACCCCGCCTCCGACGGGGAGCCGGGGCGTGCCGCCGGGTCTGTCGCCGACACGGCGGCCGCGCGGGTCGACCGCGCCGAGCTCCACGCGCGCGTGGAGGAAGAGGAACAGGACCCAGTGGACGCGCAGGACGGCCGGACCGACGTGCAGAACGGCCGGGCGGATGTGCGGGACAGCCGCACCGACGTGCAGAACAGCCGGACGGGCGGGCCGGACGGCCGGACCGACCAGCCCGGCGCCGAGTCCGACGACGACCCGCTCGCGCTCCGGCTCGAACAGCTCATCCTCGGCGCCGAGCGCCGCTACACCCCCTTCCAGGCGGCCCGCAGCGCGGGCGTCTCCATGGAACTGGCCTCCCGTTTCTGGCGGGCCATGGGCTTCGCCGACATCGGCCAGGCCAAGGCGCTGACCGAGGCGGACGTACTGGCCCTGCGACGGCTGGCCGGACTCGTCGAGGCGGGGCTGCTCAGCGAGGCGATGGCGGTCCAGGTGGCCCGTTCCACCGGCCAGACCACGGCCCGGCTGGCCGAATGGCAGATCGACTCGTTCCTGGAGGGCCTCACCGAGCCGCCCGAGCCGGGCATGACGCGCACCGAGGTCACGTACCCCCTGATCGAGCTGCTGCTGCCCGAGCTGGAGGAGTTCCTCATCTACGTCTGGCGGCGCCAGCTCGCCGCCGCGACCGGGCGGGTCGTGCAGGCCGCCGACGACGAGGAGATGGTCGACCGGCGCCTGGCCGTCGGCTTCGCCGACCTCGTCGGCTTCACCCGCCTGACCCGGCGCATGGAGGAGGAGGAACTCGGCGAACTCGTCGAGGCCTTCGAGACCACCGCCGCCGACCTCGTCGCCGCCCACGGGGGACGGCTCATCAAGACCCTGGGCGACGAGGTCCTGTACGCGGCCGACGACGCCGGGATCGCCGCCGAGATCGCGCTGCGCCTCATCGAGACGATGGCCAACGACGAGACGATGCCCGAGCTGCGGGTGGGCATCGCGTTCGGCACGGTGACGACACGCATGGGCGATGTGTTCGGCACGACCGTGAACCTCGCGTCGCGGCTGACGTCGATAGCCCCCAAGGACGCGGTCCTGGTCGACGGGGCGTTCGCGGAGGAACTCATCCGCACGGGCGACGCCCCCGCCTCCGAGGCCGTGGCCGTCGAGGAGGCCGTCGCCGCGGAGAAGGAGGGCGAGGAGCCGCCGGCGTACCGCTTCGGAATCCAGCCGATGTGGCAGCGGGCGGTCCGTGGCCTCGGCGTGGTCGAGCCCTGGCTGATGAGCCGGCGGGGCTGAGAGCTCTCGCCGGTCCTCCTCACCTATGTGCCGTCGCTGTCGAGGCACAGGCCCACGATCGGTACGCAGATGGCGTCGGGCGGGCCCGGGGGTGGGGGCGTCGATGCGGGGGCTGCAGGGGTTGCCACGCGTGCCGGGGGCGTCTCCACGGTGATGGGGCGGGTCGGCGTGGATGTGGATGGGGGAGAGGGGTGGACGGGCGGAGGGGCGGTTGTCCGTGCCTGCGCCCGTGCGGGTGCCTGTGCCGGTGCTGTCGGGCTCGGTGGGTTCGATCGCGCCGGCTTCGGGGGTGTGCGGGTCGTACGGGTCGTGACGGAGTGGGACGCGGTCGTCGGCGGTCCGGCCGACGGGGCCTCGGGGGTCGTGGACGCGGTGGGATCCAGGGCCGTCGCCTCCGCGTGTGCGCCGTGCGCCTCCGACGGGGTGGGGACCGCCGCCAGCCGCAGCATGCCCAGCGCGCCTGCTGCCAGGGCGAGGCCGCTGACCGTGAGGAGGGTGCGGTGGGGGCGGGGTTTGCGGTGGCGTCCACGGGGCGCTGCCGCTGTGGTTGTTGGGTCCGTCGTTGCTGCGGTGGTCGTCATGCTGATCCCTCCCCCGGTGCGCAGGTTATGCACGCGCGTGGGGTTGCGGACGATCTGCACGGACGCGTCACCCGAACGGGTTTCCTCGCCCCCGCCGCCCCTACCCTCCCCGTCACCGCATGGGGCTGCGCCCCTCGCCCCCTGATCGCGCTCCGCGCTCGTCCTCAAACGCCGGACGGGCTGAAAAACAGCGGACGGGCTGAGGGATGACGGGCAGCCCGCCACCCCGAAATGCCGAGGCGCAGCCCCGCATTTCAGGGGCGCGGGGAACGGCGCGGCCGACCCCCACCGCCCCGCAGACGAAATCCTGCGGCCCGTCGGCCATAGGGGCGCGGGGAACGGCGCGAGCAACCCCCATCGGGCCCGCGGGCAGCCCCATGGGCCGGGGCGCAGCCCCGCCGCCAAGGGGCGCGGGGAACTGCGCGGCCAGCCCCCACCGGCCCGCGGACGAATCCCGGCAGCCCGTCCGGCGTTCGAGGACGCAGGGGGTTCGGGGGCGGAGCTCCCGGGTCAGTGGGCGGGGAGCGTGGTGGTTACTCCCCGGGCCATACCGGGCGGCGTTTCTCGGCGAACGCCGCCACTCCCTCCACCCGGTCCCCGGAGAACGCCACCGACCGCCACGCCGCGTCCTCGATCTCCAGGCCGGCCCGGAGATCGAGCCCGTGTCCGAGCCGCAGCGCCCGCTTCGCGGCCCGGAGCCCCACGGGCGAGTTCCCGGCGATGCGCGCGGCCAGCGCCAGCGCTTCCGTCCGGTCCTCGCCGTCGTCGACCAGGACGTCGACCAGCCCCAGTTCCCGTGCCTCAACGGCCGCCACCCGCCGAGCGGTGAAGATCAGCTCGGCGGCCCGCGCGGCGCCCACCCGGCGCGGCAGCAGCTGCGTACCGCCGCCGCCGGGGATGACTCCGACCGACACCTCGGGCAGGCCCACCACGGCCGTGCCGTCCGCCACGATGAGGTCGCAGGCCAGGGCCAGCTCGAATCCGCCGCCCAGCGCGAACCCGTGCACGGCGGCCACAGTCGGCATCGGCAGCTCCAGCACCCCGGTGTACGCCGCCCGCGCGACGGGCCGCTGACGGACGAGTTCGGCGTCCGTGAGGGAGTTGCGTTCCTTGAGGTCGGCGCCGACGCAGAACGCCCGCTCGTGCGTGGAGGTCAGCACCACCACGCGTACGTCCCGGTCGGCGGTCAGCGCCTCGCAGGCCGCGGCGATCGAGCGGGCCATCCCGGACGACACGGCGTTCATGGCCTTGGGCCGGTCCAGGGAGAGTTCCGCGACGTACGGGGCAGGGCGCCGCACCGCCACGTACTCCCCGAACCGTCGCGGCGAGTCCTGGTCGGCCCGGTCGGCCCGGTCCGCCCGGTCCGCTCGATCGGCCTGGTCGGGCCCGTTGCCGTCCTGCTCCGTCATGGCGATGCTCCCCGGTTAACGTGGGTTAACTTCCGGGTCGATCATCCCAGTGGGCCGTCCGCGAGGAAACCCCTGTTCGCCGCGTCGACCTCTCATAGTCGTACAAACCTACCTAACCTAGGGTAATGGGTGGTGACGATGTGCGACTGAGGGCCGTGGTGGCGCTGGCGCAGGGCATGGCCGCCGCGCACGCCCCGCGTGAGTCCTGGCGTGCGGCGGCGGACGGGGCCCGCCGGGCGCTGGGCGGGAACTTCGCCGCGCTGTCCGTGTGGGAGCGGCAGCTGGGACGGCTGCGGGTCCTGGTGAACACGGGGGAGCGGGCCCCGGGCGAGGAGGAGTTCCCGGAGTCGGAGACGTACCCCGTCCATCAGTTCCCCGAGATCACCGAGTTCCTGCACGAGCGCTGGGTGGGCGGCGGCGAGCCCAACGCCTGGGTCGAGACGGCGGAGGGTCCGGCCGCCGGGAGCGCCGAGTACTGCCATCAGCGGGTCGCCGCGCTGCGGCGGCGCGGACGCGGCTGCTGTGTCGTCGCGCCGATCGTGCTGCACGGGCGCGCCTGGGGCGAGCTGTATGTCGCCCGGTCGGCCGGTGCGCCCGTCTTCGACCGCGCCGACGCCGACTTCGCGACCGTCCTCGCCTCCGTGGTCGCCGCCGGGATCGCGCAGACCGAACGGCTGGAGGAGGCGCGGCGGCTCGCCTTCACCGACGCGCTCACCGGTCTCGCCAACCGCCGGGCCGTGGACATGCGGCTGGAGGAGGCCATCGAGTGCCATCGCGCGCAGGGTGTGGTCGTGAGTCTCGTCGTGTGCGACCTGAACGGGCTCAAGCGCGTCAACGACACCCGGGGCCACGCCGTCGGCGACCGGCTCCTCGAACGCTTCGGGTCGGTGCTGTCCCTGTGCGGCGCGATGCTGCCCGGCACGCTCGCCGCGCGCCTCGGCGGTGACGAGTTCTGCCTGGTCGCGGTGGGCCCCGCCGCCGACGAGGTGGTCCGCGTCGCCGAGGAGCTGTGCCGCCGGGCCGGCGAGCTGGAACTGGGCGAGGGGGTCGCGTGCGGGATCGCCTCGACGGGGGATCCCCTCGGGCCCGTCCGCTCGGCCCGCCGCCTCTTCCGCCTCGCCGACGCGGCCCAGTACCGCGCCAAGGCCGTACGCGCCACGAAGCCCGTCGTCGCCGGGCGTGAGGGCCCCGACGATCCCGTGGTACGCCTCGCCGACGCGCCCCCGCCCGCGGCGGCCGAGCGGCGGCGGTTCCGGGGCCGGCGGTAGGCCGCGCGCGGGGCCCCGGTGTGACGCAGATGTAAGGACCCAACCAGGCATCCACTAGTGACACCATCGCATTCACTGCGTACGCTCCTGAATATGGATATGCACTCTGTGGTGGTGGGGACGAGCGGGGTCACCGCGTCCGACGTGCTGGCCGTGGCGCGCGGCGGCGCCCGGGTCGAGCTCTCCGGCGAGGCCGTGGCGGCGCTCGCCGCGGCCCGCGAGATCGTCGAGGCGCTGGCCGCCAAACCCGAACCCGTCTACGGGGTCTCCACCGGCTTCGGAGCCCTCGCGAGCCGGCACATCAGCCCGGAGCTGCGGGCGCAGTTGCAGCGCAACATCGTGCGCTCGCACGCGGCCGGGATGGGGCCACGCGTCGAACGCGAGGTCGTCCGGGCGCTGATGTTCCTGCGGCTGAAGACCGTCTGCTCCGGCCGGACCGGGGTGCGCCCGTCCGTCGCGCAGACCATGGCCGACGTCCTCAACGCCGGAATCACCCCGGTCGTCCACGAGTTCGGCTCGCTCGGCTGCTCCGGCGACCTCGCGCCGCTCTCCCACTGCGCCCTGACCCTGATGGGGGAGGGGGACGCCGAGGGTCCCGACGGTGTGGTCCGCCCCGCCGGTGAACTGCTCGCCGAGCACGGCATCGAGCCCGTCGAGCTGAGGGAGAAGGAGGGGCTGGCCCTTCTCAACGGCACCGACGGCATGCTCGGCATGCTGATCATGGCCCTCGCCGACCTCGACACCCTCTACAAGTCCGCCGACATCACGGCCGCCCTCAGCCTGGAGGCGCTCCTCGGGACCGACAAGGTCCTCGCGCCCGAACTGCACGCCATCCGGCCGCACCCCGGCCAGAGCGTCAGCGCCGCCAACATGCTGGCCGTGCTGAAGGGTTCGGAGCTGACCGGCCATCACCAGGACGACGCGCCGCGCGTACAGGACGCGTACTCCGTGCGCTGCGCCCCGCAGGTCGCCGGTGCCGGGCGCGACACCATGGCCCACGCCCGGCTGGTCGCCGACCGCGAACTGGCCTCCGCCGTCGACAACCCGGTCGTCCTGCCCGACGGGCGCGTCGAGTCGAACGGCAACTTCCACGGCGCCCCGGTCGCGTACGTGCTGGACTTCCTCGCCATCGTCGCGGCCGACCTGGGCTCCATCGCCGAACGCCGCACCGACCGGCTCCTCGACAAGAACCGCTCGCACGGGCTGCCGCCCTTCCTCGCGGACGACGCGGGCGTCGACTCCGGCCTGATGATCGCCCAGTACACGCAGGCCGCCCTGGTCAGCGAGATGAAGCGGCTCGCCGTACCGGCCTCCGCCGACTCCATCCCGTCCTCCGCGATGCAGGAGGACCACGTCTCGATGGGCTGGTCGGCCGCCCGCAAGCTCCGCACGGCCGTCGACAACCTGACCCGGATCGTCGCCATCGAGCTGTACGCCGCCACGCGCGCCGTCGAGCTGCGTGCCGGACTCACGCCCGCGCCGGCCTCGCGGGCCGCCATCGCCGCCGTCCGGGCCGCCGGAGTGGCGGGCCCCGGGCCGGATCGTTTCCTCGCCCCGGACCTCGCCGCGGCGGACGCCTTCGTACGCGCCGGAGGCCTGGTCGCGGCCGTGGAACCGGTGACGGGCCCGCTGTCCTGACGCAATTCCCGTCGGGCGGGCGGGGCTGTCGTGTGCGTCACGGCAGCCCCGCCACTTCGTGTGCTAGGGTTCATAGCGAAACGTTTTTGGTACCCATTAACTTGTGCGCCTGAAAGGATTCTCTCTCAGGCGCGTTTTGTTTTTCCGGTCATTTCCGGATGGGAGCCACACCTATCCAAGGAGAAATGACATGGCTACTGGCACCGTGAAGTGGTTCAACAGCGAAAAGGGCTTCGGCTTCATCGAGCAGGACGGCGGCGGCGCCGACGTCTTCGCCCACTACTCCAACATCGCCACCTCTGGCTTCCGTGAGCTGCAGGAGGGCCAGAAGGTCTCCTTCGACGTCACGCAGGGCCAGAAGGGCCCGCAGGCGGAGAACATCGTTCCCGCCTAATTCCGGGACGCGCATCACGCGAGCCGGGGCCCGCACCTTCGGGTGCGGGTCCCGGCTTGTGCTGTCCGTGTGTCCTTGAGCACGGGAAACCGTGAATGCACGGGAATCCGTGCGGCCCAGGAAGGAATTCCCGATCCAGCATGACTCGATCCGAACGTCCTGAACGACCCGCCGGCCAACGCCCGGCGAATTCCCGGGGTTCCCGCGGCTCTCGTGGCACACGCGGCGGAGGCCAGGCGGCCCCCGCCAACGGCGGCGGCAGAAACGTACGCAAGAAGCCCATCGCGCAGGCCGCCCCGCCGCGCGAGTTCACCCTGCCGCAGACGCTCACGCCCGCGCTGCCCTCCGTCGAGTCCTTCGACGCGCTGGACATGCCGGCCGCGCTCGGCAAGACCCTCAGCGCCCAGGGTGTGACCGACCCCTTCCCGATCCAGGGCGCCACCCTGCCCAACTCCCTCGCCGGACGCGACATCCTCGGCCGGGGCCGCACCGGCTCGGGCAAGACCCTCGCCTTCGGCCTCGCGCTGCTCGCCCGCACGGCAGGCCGCCGCGCCGAGCCCAAGGCGCCGCTCGCGCTCGTCCTGGTGCCCACGCGTGAACTCGCGCAGCAGGTCACCGACGCGCTCACGCCGTACGCCACGGCCGTGAACCTGCGTCTCGCGACCGTCGTCGGCGGGCTCTCCATCGGCAAGCAGTCCGCCCTGCTGCGGCGCGGTGCCGAGGTGCTCGTCGCCACGCCGGGACGCCTCAAGGACCTGATAGACCGGGGCGACTGCACCCTCGCGCAGGTGTCGATCACCGTCCTCGACGAGGCCGACCAGATGGCCGACATGGGCTTCATGCCCCAGGTCATCGGTCTCCTGAACCAGGTCGAGCCGGACGGTCAGCGCATGCTGTTCTCGGCGACCCTGGACAAGAACATCGACAGGCTCGTGCGGATGTACCTCACGGACCCCGTCGTGCACTCCGTCGACCCGTCCGCCGGCGCGGTGACGACGATGGAGCACCACGTGCTGCACGTCGCCGACGAGACGGACAAGAAGGCCGTCGCGATGAGGATCGCCGCCCGCGACGGGCGCGTGATCATGTTCGTCGACACCAAGCGCTCGGCCGACCGCTTCACCAAGCGGCTGCTCGCGAGCGGCGTACGCGCCTCCGCCCTGCACGGCGGACGCTCGCAGCCGCAGCGCACCCGCACGCTCGACCAGTTCAAGAACGGTCTGGTGACCGCCCTCGTCGCGACCAACGTGGCGGCGCGCGGCATCCATGTCGACGACCTCGACCTCGTCGTGAACGTCGACCCGCCGACCGACCACAAGGACTACCTGCACCGCGGCGGGCGTACCGCTCGCGCGGGGGAGTCCGGCAGCGTCGTCACGCTGGTCCTGCCCGAGCAGAAGCGGGACATGACCCAGCTGATGGCCAACGCGGGGATCAGCCCGCACACGGCCCGCGTCAGGTCCAGCGACGAGGAGCTCGTACGGATCACCGGGGCGCGGGAGCCTTCCGGCGTCCCGGTCGTCATCCCCGTACCGGAGCCCGCGGCCGCCCAGCCGTCCCAGGGGAAGTCCCGGGCACGGCGTGGTGGTGGCGGGGGTGCCGGCCGGTCCGGTTCCGGTGGCGGTGGTCGCGGAGGAGTCGGCGGCGGCACCCGTGGCCGCGGTGGCGCGGCCACGGGAGTGCGTTCGGGCAGCGCGGGCAACCGCGGAACGAGGGGTGGACAGGGCGGCGGCCGGAAGTCGGCCTAGGCACTCACACCGCGTCGATCGCGAGGTCGTTGGTGACGGTGAAGAAGAAGCGGGCCTGTACCGGCCGGTCCGCCGCCGTTCCCAGCGTCGTACGCGGATGCCTGTCCGTCCCCTTCCGGTCCACGATGTCGCCGATGATCCGTCCCACCCGTATCGGTTCGGCGGAGTGGGAGGGGCGGACGAAAAGGTCCCACAGGGGCTTGTCCGTATCCGCCGGACGGGACAGGGACGTCATCCGGGCCTGGAACGTCTTTCCTCCGTCGGGGGATGTGGCGGAGGCCTCGAAGTCGTGCGCGGTCCCGCTGCGGGAGACCCCCGACAGCACGGCGCCCCGGCCGAGTACGGCCCCGTACAGGATGCCCTCCACCGACAGAGAACCGTCGTCGGTGTGCAGAGCGGTGGCCTCCGCGTGGGCGGCGCGGCGGAAGGTCCGCACGGCCAGATAGCCGTCCTTGGTCGGGTACGGAATCCACCAGGCGAACGCCTCGCCCTCTTCGGGTTCCCCGCCTAACAGACCGCGCTGCTCCACGAGTCCGGCTCTGAGCCGTCGGGAGGAGCCGTCCTCCGAGCGCTCGACGTGCAGGTCCCAACGCCCCTCGTCGAGAATGACGTGCCGGTGGGTCAACTCCGCCGTCCAGGGTGACTTCGTGCCGCTCGGCCGCTCCAGCGGAACGCGAACCTCGTCATCACCGTGCCGTTGACGCAGCACGAGTGCGAGGGCGTCGCCGGACACTCCCGACGGGTTCACCGTCACGCGTATGCCGCCGGTCGAGTCGGTGGTGCAGCCGCCCTTCGGACGCAGGGGCCGTGGCCGGTCGTGCGGGGCCGCGGCCACCGATGGGACGGCAGGGACCTTCGGAGGAGTGGTATCCGCTCCCCGCGCGGCGGACCGCAGCGTGCCCATCATGCGGCGTACGTGGCGTGTGACCTTGGCTGTCGGTGAGGTCCGTGCCTCCAGCAGTTCACCGAGCAGCACTTCGTACCTGCCTGCGATGTGTCGCGGGGAGAACTTCTGCGCGGTCGCCCTGGCGGACTCTCCCATGGATCGGCGCAGGTCGGCGTCCTCGATCAGCTGCAGCAGTCCGGCGGCGAGTGCTGCCGGATCCCCAGGCTTCACCAGCAGGCCGTCCGAGCCGCAGGTGATGATCTCGCCGGGGCCGTGCGGACAGTCGGTCGCGACCACGGGAACGCCCGCGTGCATGGCCTCCAGGATCGTCATGCCGAAGGATTCCCAGTCCGAACTCACTGCGGCGATCGAGGCCTTGGCCCACTCCGTCTCCATGCTCGTGTGCGGTCCCATGAGGAACACGTGGTCGTTCAGCCGTAGTTCGTCGATGGCGGCGCGCAGGGCGGCGCGGTCCGGCCCCTGTCCGTAGATCCGCAGTCGCCAGTCGGGGTGTACGGCGACCACCTTGGAGAAGGCGTCGATGAGCAGGTCGTACCGCTTGACCGGCATCAGACGTCCTGCGGCGATGACCAAGGGGGCCTGTCTGTCGGAGCGTTCGGCCTTCGGTCTCGGTGCGGCGTTGGGTATGTCGGTGATGCGTGTCTTCAGGCCGGGTAACCACCTGCGGTGGTCCGCCGCGTCCTGCGCCGACACGGTGACGAAGGCGTCCAGGCGTGCCATCGCGTCATTCTGCGCCGTCCGGACACCGGGTACGTGATCGTCGTACGACAGGTGCTCCTGCCCTATGCGCACATAGCGGGACGCACCGTGCTCGGCCAGGAGGACGACCAGCGCGGGACGGGTCGCGACGACGACATCGGCGTCCGTCGTATCGAGGAAGCGGCGTAGTCGTTCGTCCGTGAGTTCGGTGTAGCGGTGTGCGAGGACCTCGGTGGGCGGCACGATGCGGGAGGGACGGGCTGAGAGGGGATGTCCCCCGTCGAACGTCGGTGCGTCGAGGCGTTCGTCCACGAGCGGGACGAGGCGGACCTTGCCGCTGACTCCGAGGAGAGGCGCCTCCGCGGTACGCAGGACCGAAACGATCTCGACCTGGTGCCGGGCGGCCAGCGCGCCGGCCAGGTTGAGTGTGGAGCGGACGGTGCCGCCGATGGCGTAGGCGTTGTGCAGCAGAAAAGTGATCTTCAAGAGGGTGATGTCCTGCCTAGGAAGTGTGGTCGGCGATCCAGGCCAGGACCCTGTCCGGCAGACCGTTCACATCCAGCAGACCGCCTCCGTGCGCGCTGCTTCCGGTCACCGTCTCGACCGTGACTCCGGCCGGGGGCATGTCGTGGCCGATTTCCTCGGCTTCCTCCAGGTCGAGCGAGTGCTGGACCGGGACGAAGTCCCCCTCGGAATGGATCAGATACATGGGGGCGTCATTGGCGCCGGAAGCACGGTTCTTGGCAACCATGTCCTTCCAGGTGTCCCAGCAGCTCGCGTGCACCGACGTGTCGACGTCCGCCTCGTCCGGGAAGCAGCGCGCCAGGATCGTCGCGTTGTCGCGGACCTTGCGCTCCTTTGCCGTGCTGGCATCGTGGTTCCCGTCGTTCCACGCACGGTAAGGCGACGCGACAGGGGAGAGTGCCACCACACCATCGATCCGGTCGGCGCCCGAGCCGTAAGTGGCCAGTGCTGTCGCGATCTGGCCACCCGCGGACGAGCCGAGGACCACGATGTGCTCGGCGTCCAGGTTGAATTTGGCCGCGTTGGACTTTATCCAGTCAATGGCTGAAATTGCATCTGACCGCTGGGCGGGCCATGAGGCGTCGAAATTCAGCCGATAGTCGACTGAAAAAGTGGCGTAGCCGTTGTCTGCGAAGTGCCGGGACCAGGTGGCCCAACCGGAATCCTCGTACCAGTACCCCCCGTGCAGGATGACGACGCCAGGCTGTGCGGAATCTGTCGTATTCCAGTAGGCGTCGAGAATCTGTCGGGCGTGCGAGCCGTAGGCGTAGGTGGATTCATTGCGTCCGGCGGCGGTACTGCTTTGCGTGCCCACCATCAGGAGGCTCGCGATCATGGCTGCGCCGACGGTCAGGCAGACCCACAGGCGAATCACAGGTGTACGCGTCCTCGTCTTCTCGGTGTAGACGTCACAACCTCAAACCAGACCGATATGTCTGGTAAGTGACGCCATGTGCTGACTGGGTGAGGTGTCGTTGTGACGGGCTGTCGAACGATCTGCAAGCTAAAAGTGAAGTAAATATGAAGCGCTTTCTGAAGGTTCGTCAAGTGGAGACGGGTGGCATGGCATCACTTGTCCGCTATTTGTGCGGAAGGTGATGATCTTCTCTTTTATAGTTCTTGAGCCTGTTTATCCGGCGTAAAACAAAAAAGGCCTTGACATGTGTGTGTCGTCAGCCATTACGTTTACGCCTGCTCCAGGGGTGGGGCGATCCAATCGTGTTGTTTCCAGGTGCACCTATTGCGTTGAGAGAGTAAAAAACCGGAGGGTGGGGGTGACTCATGCGGAGGCGCATGAGCTCAGTCGGGCTGGCCGCAGCGGCAGCGTTAATTCTTGGAACAGTCGGCGTGATTTCGTCGGGGCACCCGGCGGATGCAGCAGCCTGCGTCGGCGGGACCGCGACGGATTTCAACGGGGACGGCGTCACCGATACGGTCGTCGCTGACCCCAACGCAACCGTCGGCGGTGCGGCGCGGGCCGGTCTGGTACGGGTCGTTCTCAGCGGTGGCAAGGGAGTCTTCGAGATCTCCCAGGCGACCAGCGGGATGAACGCCGTGCCGGAGCGGGGTGATCAGTTCGGGGCCTCGCGCACCGCGTACGACGCCGATGGGGACGGCTGCACGGACCTGGTGGTCGGGGCACCGTACGAGGACGTCACGAAGGACGGCGCGGACCTGCACGACGCGGGTGCCATCTATGTGATCCACGGCACGGCGGCCGGGATCGGCACTGGCTCCGCCATAGAGAGTTACACCCAGGCCCAGTTCGACGCGAGCACGGTCACCGAGGAGTACGACCGGTTCGGGTTCGCCCTGCAGTCGGGTACGACCTCGGGCGGAGCGGCCTACCTGGTCGTCGGCGTACCGGGAGAGAACGTCGGCAGCGGCGGAGTCGATCACGCGGACGCCGGCTGCATCCACTACCAGCAAGGCACGACGAGAACCACGGTCAATCAGGACGACGCCGGAGTGCCCGGAACCGTCGAGGCTCACGACCGTTTCGGCTACTCACTCACGGGAACCAATCGCTACTTCGCGGTGGGTGCTCCCGGCGAGACGATCGGCGCGGAGGCGACCTTCGCCGGTGCGGTCACGGTCTTCAACCACACGATTGCCAACAACGTGCCCACCGCCCTGGCCGGGCTCGACCAGGGCGCCACGAGCGAGGGGCTGGCCGGTGTGGCCGAGCCCGATGACCAGTTCGGCACCGCGTTGGACATGACGAACTTCCGGCCCGGCGACCAGACCTACAACTCGGACGCCTTGCTGGCTATCGGTGTGCCCGGTGAGGCGGTGGGCTCGGTGACGGGCGCGGGTGCCGCATCCGTCATCCGTATCCAGCCGTCGGGCGCCTACACCGAGCTGGCCGCGGTCGACTCCAGCACCGACGGCGTGGAGGGATTTCCCACCACAGGCGACTTCTTCGGCCAACGGGTGACCATCGCCAACACCGACACGACCGTGGTGAGCAGCAACGCCACGATCCGGCTGGCGGTAGGAATTCCCGGGCGTGACGTCGGATCGGCCAAGGACGCCGGAGCCGTGCAGATTCTCCGTCCGCTGGACACCTCGATCGGTGCGAACGACAAGATCCTCAGCCGGGCAACCGGCGCAGGTGCACTGCCGGGTACGGCCACCTCGCGCGACTACACCGGTATCAGCATGACGTCGGGCGGCGCCAACCTCTACCTGGGCGTGCCCTACAGCAAGGACTCCGCCACCCCACGGGGTGTGCTCTACGCCATTCCCTGGTCTGTCGTCGACGGTTCCACGAACACCGGCACGACGACCTTCCAGCCCGGTGCGGGCGGGATTCCCGACGCAGGCACGGCCTTCGGCGTGGTCGGGTGACCCGCGACATGGCGAGAGAGAGGAACACCACGGTGAGGCGTCACGTGATCAGCATCCGAAGACGCCGGCGGGTCGCTGTCGTGACCACTGTTCTGACCGCGTTGCTGGCCACCGGCCTTGGGGTCGTACCCGGTGCCGACGGCGAGCTGAGCCGGGCGGCAGCGGCGGCCGGGGGGAAGCAGGGAGCGTTCGGTACCTCCGACGCGCAGGCCGAGGCGGCCGCCTCCGGCACGCAAGTCGAGGTGCTTGCGCTGCGGGACGAGCGGAGCACCACTGTCGCCAACCCCGACGGCACCTTCACGACCACCGAGTACGTCCAGCCTGTCCGTACGCGCAAGGACGGCGAGTGGACGAAGATCGACACCACTCTGGTGAGGCAGCGCAGCGGGGACTTCGCACCGAAGGCCGCGCTGACCGCCATGACCTTCTCCGGAGGAGGGAAGGGGGCGTTCGCCAGGATCGAGAAGGACGGGCGTGCCCTCGGTCTGCACTGGCCGCACGCGCTGCCCACGCCGAAGATCGACGGATCCACCGCCACGTACCGCGACGTTCTTGACGGCGTCGACCTCCAGGTCACGGCGAGTGCGGAGGGCTTCTCGCACGTCCTGGTCGTCAAGAGCGCCGAGGCTGCCGCACATCCCGAGCTGGCCGATCTTGAGTTACCGGTCGACACCGGGTCCGTCGAGCTGGCGACGACGGAGAACGGGGGCCTTGAAGCGCGGGACACCGGTAGCGGAGGCACTGTCTTCGAGGCGCCACAGCCCGTGATGTGGGACTCCAGCAAGGGTTCCGGGCAGTCGGGCGCGGCAGCATCCACCGGCTCATCCACTGCGGGGCCCGGCACCGGGGGAAGCGACGCGGTGGTTCCGCCGGACGGGACGCGGATAGCGGACGTCGCGGTGGACACGACTGCCGGAACGATGACGCTGAAGCCCGACGCCGAGCTCCTCACCGGCAAGGACACCGTCTACCCGGTGTACATAGACCCCGTCGTGAGGACCGCGAACCGTACCGGCTGGACCATGGTGTCCTCCTACCACTCGTCCGCCGAGTTCTGGAAGTTCGATAAGGACGAAGGCGTGGGCCTCTGCCCGAGGAACATCTCCGCCCTCTGCGCTTCCGACACCGCCGACGACACCAAGCGCCAGTTCTTCGCGATACCGACAGGGGCCTTCGAGGGCAAGGACATCGTGTCGGCCGAGTTCGCGGTGACGATGGTTCACACCTATTCGGACTCCGCACGCGGCGTCCAGCTGAGCCGGGTCAACTCGACGGGTGCGAGTGCGATCAGCTCCTCCACGAACTGGGGCAACCAACCCGGTTCGAAGGACGCCATCGCCACACAGTCGCCCACCAACCCGGCCGGCTCCTGCTCGTCCACGAACCAGAACGTCCGGTTCAACGTGAAGAGCACGGTCCAGAAGGCCGCGGACAGCAGTTGGGACACCACGACGTTCCGGCTCAAGGCGGTCGAGGAGGGCGACTACTCGTACTGGAAGCGCTTCTGCGGCAACGCGCACCTCTCGGTCACCTACAACAGGCCGCCGCTGCAACCTGCCACGGACGACCTGAAGATGACGCCGGGTGGAGCCTGCGAATACGGCAACGCCGCTGAGCACTATGTCTCCGAGGCGCCGAGGCTGACCGCGTTCATCAAGGACTACGACCACGGCGACGCCGGCGGCAACACCGAGAGCCTTCGAGCCCAGTTCCACGTCTTCTGGACGGTCGGCGGCACCTCCTACGACCGATACGCCACCACGGGGCCGAAGACCACGGTCGACGCGTCGAAGAGCGGCAACACCGGCGGTAACTCCTTCTCGTACACCGTGGGGAGCAACCTCGAAGCCGACCCGGACGACGCGAGTTACACGATCCCGCAGAACGTCACCATCGGCTGGGCGGTACGTGGCTACGACGGCACGGGGTGGGGCCCCTGGAGCACCGCCGGGGACGCGACGCGTTGCGAGTTCATCCACGACTCCACGGTCCCCAAGGCTCCGGTGATCACCTCCACCGAGTACCCGAACGACGATGCCTGGCACGCGGGCATCGGGGACTACGGCAGCTTCACGTTCGACTCACCGTCCGCCGACGTCACGCACTACAAGTACCGCTTCAAGGACGGCGACTGGACGACGGTGAACGCCGAGTCCACGGGCGGTCCGGCCACCGTGCGCTGGATGCCGCCCGACGAGGGTCTGATGTTCGTGGAGGCCAAGGCGGTCGACGGAGCGGGTAACGCGCAGAAGACCGCGAACTCGTACGTGTTCCTCGTCAGCGACGGCAGGGCCCCGGCCGCGGGCTGGGCGCTCGGCGACGCCAGAGGATCGGCTTCCGCGGCAGGCATGAGCGGCGCGCCCAACGCCGTCCCGGGGGCAGGCGTGACCTTCGGCGCGGAGGGACCCCTGGGCGCCGCGGACGTCGCCGCCTCCCTCGACGGAACCGAGAACTCCTATCTGGACGCCGGGAGTCCCGCTGTCGACACGAGTGCGACGTTCTCGGTGAGCGCATGGGTGAACCTGCCCGAGCGGCCGTCCGACGACGTCACTGTCGTAAGCCAGGACGGCACCGCGAGCCCCGGTTTCGACCTCGGCTACGACGTGGACACGGAATCATGGACCTTCCGCACCCCGATCAACGACATGGAGTCGATGGGCTCCTGGAAGGTGTCCGGAGCAACAGCCGTACCCGGCAGCTGGACCCATCTCATAGGTGCGTACGACGGTGAGCTCGGCACGCTCAGCCTGTTCGTCAACGGAGACCTGATCGAGAGCGACGTCCAGAAGCGCCGCACGACCTGGAACGCGACCGGCGCCCTTCAGATCGGCCGCAAGCTGTCGCTGGACGGCTACACCGGCAACTTCAAGGGCCGCATCGCCGACGTCAAGGTCTTCGACCGGGTGGTGCCGGAGGCCGAGGGAGAGGACCTCGGCGGCATCTCCGCGACCCAGCTGGCCTATTGGCAGGTCGACAGCGCCACCACGGGACTCGCCCCGGAGGAGGGCGGAGGTACGGGTCTGTCGCTCGGCGGCGACGCCGCGATCTATCTTCCGGACGACTCCTGCGACCCCGGGGCCGACCCGGACTGCGTGCCACCCGCCGAACCCCTCTGGGGTGACGGGCACCTGGTTCTGAACGGTACGGACGCGTTCGCCGGACGAGCGGCCGGTCTGCTGGCCAAGGAGGACAGCTTCACGCTCACCGCCCGCGCACGCCTGGCCGCCGCCGGTTCGACGAGGGACCAGACGGTCCTGGCACTGGCCGGCGCCGACAACAGTGCGATCACCGTGCGTTATCTGGCCTCGGCAAGCCGGTGGCAGCTCACCATGACGGACAAGGACGCGCCGGGCGCGACCACCACCGAAGTCAACGCGACCGGGGTGTTGCCGAGCAGCGAAGGTGACGGCGACCATCTCGCGCTCGTCTACTCGGCGGTCTTCGGCGATGTCCTGCTCTATGTCAACGGCACCCTTGTCGCCCAGGCCCCCTGGGACAACGCGTGGGACTTCACCACCGCCTCGCTCCAGGTCGGCCGGACGCTGACGGGGTCGACAGGAGCCGGCTACTTCTCGGGCGCGGTCGACGAACTCCGGATGTACCGCGGCGCGCTCGACGCGAGCATCGTGCCCACCGTCGCCGTACTGCCGGCCGGCGCGAGCGTCGAGGAGACCGTGACGTGACGGCATGACACGGGGGGCGCCTCCCCCTGCCCTGGTCGCCCGGACCGGAGGAGGCGCCCGTCCGTCCCCTTCTCGCGCTGCTCCTTCATCGCCTTCACTTCCTCTCCCACGGAGTTGTCATGCGCTCGCCCTTCCGCTCGCGACTGCGGGCACCCGTGCGCAGCACGGTGCTCGCGCTCGGTGTCGCACTGGCCGTCGGCCTTCTGCCGCAGTACGTTCCCGAAGCAGCCGCCTCGAACGGTGACCGGACCCGGTCCGGTACACAGACGACATCGGACGACCCTGTCCGCGGCAAGGACGTCAAGGCGCGCACGTACGGCAAACCGGACCCGGCGAAGAAAGCGGCCGTGAAGTCCGCCGCCGAGACCCACTGGCCGAAGGCCGCTTCGGACGAGGTCGCTCTGCCGGGGGAGAAGAAGAGACCCGTCAAGGCCGCCGGTCTCCCGGTCGAGATCGCCGCCACCGGTACCACCGGCCCAGACTCGGTGCGCGTCGCGGTCCTCGGCCGCAAGAAGGCACAAGCCGCGGGCGTCGACGGCGTGTTGCTCACGGTGGCCCGCACGGACGGCGCCGCGAGCAGGGCGCCGGTCCAGGTCGCCCTCGACTACGCCGGATTCGCCGACGCCTACGGTGCCGGATACGGCTCCCGGCTGCGCCTGGTCCAGTTCCCGGCCTGCGTACTGACCACCCCGCGGGAGAAGGCCTGCTCCACTCCCGAACCACTGGACAGCACCAACGACGCGGTGGAGCGGACCCTGACCGCCAGGGTCACCGCAGCCGCCGACAGTTCCGGCTCCGCTGCCGGACCGGGCACGGAGGCGGCCGACTCCTCGGTCACGGTCCTCGCCGCCACCGCCGGCGCCTCCGGTGACCACGGAGACTTCGGCGCCACCTCACTGCAGCCGTCCTCGCAGTGGAGCGTCTCGACCGCTTCCGGTGCCTTCAACTGGTCGTATCCGATCACGGCCCCACCCGTACCGGGCGGCCTGGCCCCGCAGGTGGCCCTCGGCTACACCTCGCAGTCCATCGACGGCCAGACCGCGACCACCAACAACCAGGGGTCCTGGGTCGGGCAGGGCTTCTCCTACGAGCCCGGCTTCATCGAACGCCGCTACAAGCCGTGCAGCGACGACGGCCACGACGACACCAACGGGGACCAGTGCTGGGGCGGCGCCAACGCCACCATCTCCCTGGCGAGCGGCTCCTCGGGAGAAATCGTCAAGGACGACACCACCGGCGAGTGGCGCATCGCCTCGGACGACTTCAGCAAGGTCGAGCGGCTCAAGGACGCGACGAACGGCGACAACAACGGCGAGCACTGGAAGGTCACGTCCGACGACGGGACCCAGTACTTCTTCGGCCTCAACCAGCTGCCCGGTTTCGCCACGGGCAACGAGGAGACCGACTCCACCTGGACCGTTCCCGTCTACGGAGACGACTCGGGCGAACCGTGCTACGACGAGACCTTCGCCGACGCCTTCTGCACGCAGGCCTGGCGCTGGAACCTCGACTACGTGGTGGACCCGCAGGGCAACGCCATGTCGTACTTCTACAACAAGGAGACCAACCACTACACCCAGGGCCTGAAGACCGGCGAGAACGGAAAGTCGTACGTCCGCGGGGGATACCTCAAACGCGCCGACTACGGTCAGCGCGCCGGCGAGGTGTACGGCACCAAGGCGTCGGCCCGTATCGTCTTCGGCACCGAGGAACGCTGCATCGGTGACCTGACGGACTGCTCCGCCGCCGCGCTCACCGACTCCACGGCGGCCGACTGGCCCGACGTGCCGTGGGACCGCAACTGCAAGGCGGACACGAAGTGCGTCGGGCAGAACTCCCCCACCTTCTGGACCCGCAAGCAGCTCGCGAAGATCACGACCCAGATCCGCAACGGCGACAGCTCGTACGAGGACGTCGACTCCTGGGCGCTGGGCCACCTCTTCACCGACAACGGCGACGCCTCGAAGTCCCTGTGGCTCGACTCCATCGACCACACGGGGCTCGTCGGCACCGACGTGTCGGTCCCTTCGGTGAAACTGCACGGCAAGCAGCTCGCGAACCGGGTCGATGTGGCCGGAGACAACATCCAGCCCTTCATCCGCTTCCGGATGTCCTCGGTCGAGAACGAGTCCGGCGGCGTTCTGTCCGTCAACTACGCCGACGCGGCGTGCAAGGCATCGAGCCTGCCCACTCCTGGCAAGAGCACGGCTGCCTGCTACCCCGTGAAATGGCATCCGCCGGGTGTGACCGATCCGATCACCGACTGGTTCCACAAATATGTGGTCGCCTCCGTCGTGGAGACGGACCGGGTCGGCGGGAGCCCGGATCAGACGACGTCGTACACCTATGTCGGGGACGCCGGCTGGCGCAAGGCCAAGCCCGACGGGCTGAGCAAGACCGAGTACCTGACCTGGAGCGACTGGCGGGGTTACCGGAAGGTCCGCGTCGAGACGTCCGACGGCTCCACCAGCGCCTCCAACACCAGAGCAGACCACGTCTTCTTCCAGGGACTGGACGGGGACACGGATCCTGACGGCGGCACCAGGTCGTCGTCGGTGACCGACTCGACGGGCACCAGTCACACGGACTCCGACTGGAAGTCCGGTTTGGAACTGGAGACGCTCACCTACGACGGGACCAAGGTCGACTCCAAGACGGTCAACACCGTCTGGAACAAGGTCACCGCCACCCGGGTCAAGGACTGGGGAACCCGCACCGCCCGGTTCATCCGGCCGGCGAGGACGGACGTCTACACCGCCCTCGCCTCGGGCGGCTGGCGCCAGGTGGCCACCAGCAACAGCTACGACGACATCACGGGGCGCATCACCCAGGTCGCCGACTACGGCGAGACCGGGGTGGCCGACAACCAGTGCATCCGCAGTGAGTACGCGGACAACGCGGCCAAGCACATGTACGCGTACGTCTCCCGCGTCGAGACGGTCGCCGTCGATTGCGGCACGACCCCCGACCGCTCCAAGAACGTCATCTCCGACGACCTGACCCTCTATGACGGCTCGACCGGCGTGGGCACCGAACCCACCGTGGGCAACCCGACCGTCCTCAAGAGGCTCTCCTCGCACAGCGGCACGGCGGCGAGCTATCAGACGGTCTCTACCACGACGTACGACAAGTACGGCCGTCCGCTGACTCTGAAGGACGCCAAGGAGACCCCCAAGACCATCACCTACACCGACACCTACGGCCTCGCGACGGCCAAGAAGGAGACCAACAACCTGGGCTGGGTCGCCACGACCGAGTACGCCCCCCAATGGGGGCGGGCCTCCGCCCAGGTGGACGTGAACAACAAACGCACGGACCTCGCCTACGACGGCATGGGCCGGCTGACGTCCGTCTGGCTCCCCGACCGGGCCAAGGCCACCTACTCCCCGTCGATCAAGTACGCGTACGGGATCCGCACCACCGACCCGAGCTATGTGCGTACGGAAAGAGTGGAGAACGGCGGCACGTACGGGGTCGAGTACACGCTGTACGACGGGCTGCTGAGGCCGCGTCAGATCCAGGCCAAGGGCCAGAACGGCGGTCGCCTGATCGCCGACACGTACTACGACGGCTCCGGCCGCATCGTGAAGTCGAACGCCACCTACTACGCGAAAGAGGCCCCGACTCCGACCCTTTTCGCACCGCTGGGCGAGGACATCGACGCACAGACGGTCACGGAGTTCGACGGTGTGGGCCGCACCACGGCCTCGATCTTCAAGGTCGCCCAGGTGGAGAAGTACCGCACCACCTATGCCTACGGCGGCGACCGGGTCCACGTGGACCCGCCGACCGGCGAGACCGCGACGACGACCATCACGGACGCACGTCAGCGCACGGTCGAGCTGCGCCAGTACAAGGGTGCCGCCCCCGTGCCGTCCGGCACGTCGGCGGACTACACCGCCACGAGTTACCGCTACACGCCCGCCGGTGAGCTGGCCGGCGTCGAGGACAGTGGCGGCAACGCATGGACGTACGAGTACGACCAGCGCCACCGCAAGGTCAGAACGGTCGACCCCGACACCGGGGAGGCGACGTCCACGTACGACGACCTGGACCGCCTGACCTCCGTCACGGACTCCCGCAAGAACACCACCACGACGGTGTACGACAGCCTGAGCCGACCCGTCTCCACCTGGCAGGGTGCCGCCGACACCGGCACCAGACTGTCGGTGACCAGGTACGACACCGCCGCCAAGGGGGTGCTGTACGGCGTCTATTCCTACAAGGACGGCGCGGTCCACTCCTCGGTGACCTACCCGGTCCTGGAGGAGAACAACGACTACAAGCCCAGCCAGACGAGCTACTTCCTGTCCAAGACTGCCGAGCCGGAACTGGGCGGCACCTACTCGTTCAACACCCAGTACTACGACGACGGCACCGTCTCGGGCCAGAACTTCCCGGCCGTCGGCGGTCTCGCGGCCGAGTCCGTGTCCTACCTGTACGACTCCCTGCAACGTCCCACGGCCCTGAACACCTCCCTCGGCGGCGGTACCTACGTCCCGTCCGTCTCGTACTCCCCCACGAACCAGCTCGAAGGGATGGAGCTGACGACCGGCGGCTCCTCCGACAAGAAGACCTTGCTGCACTACGAGTACGAGCAGGGGACCCAGCGCCTCACCAACGCTCAGGTCACCGTCAAGGGTGCGTCGTCGCCGGCCTACGACGCCGACTACACGTACGACGCGGCGGGCAACGTCCTGTCCATCGTCGACGATCCGACCGGCGGTACACGCGACGCGCAGTGCTTCGCCTACGACAACCTGCGCCGGACGACCGAGAACTGGACGTCCAAGGTGACGCCCGACGGCAAGGCCGGCACGGGGAGCGCGGACGCGGCCTGTGCCTCCGCCCCGTCGGCGGCCACGGTCGGCGGAACGGCTCCCTACTGGCACAGCTACGGCTACGACGCGCTCAACAACCGCACCTCCGAGACGGCGCACGGCATCGGCGGCACGGCGACTTCGGCGAAGACCTACACCTATGGCGAGAACGGTGAGGGTCCGCACCAGCTGACCAAGGTCGTCGCGGAGACGGCGGCGACGTCCACGACACCCGCCGTCACCTCGCAGAACACGTACTCCTACGACGCCGCGGGGAACACCGAGACCCGTGTGCTGGGTGGCGACACCCAGTCGCTCACCTGGGACAAGCAGAACGATCTGACCAAGGTGACGAACGCGGACGGCAGCGAATCGTCGTACGTGTACGACGCCTCGGGCAGCCGGGTGCTGCGGAAGTCGGCGTCGGAGACGACGTTCTACCTGCCCGGGATGGAACTGCGCCTCGACAAGTCGTCGGGCGGGGTGAAGGCCACCCGCTACTACTCCGTCGGCGGCCAGACGGTCGCGGTCCGCGACACGGACGGTGTCACCTTCCTGGCCGGCGATCACCACGGCACCGCGCAGCTCGCCATCGACGCCGTCACCGGCGAGACACAGCGCCGCCGCCTCGACCCGTTCGGCAACGGGCGGGACAGCGCCTCGTCGGACCCGTCGAAGTGGGTGGACGACAAGGGCTTCGTCGGCGGCACGAACGACGAGACGTCAGGCCTGGTGAGACTCGGGGCACGCGAGTACGACCCCGCGATCGGCAGGTTCGTCTCGGCCGACCCGGTGCTGAACGTGGACAATCCCCAGCAGATCAACGGTTACGCGTACGGCAACAACAACCCGGTCACCATCGCCGACCCCACCGGTATGTGCGCCGAGATCGACTGCCCGACCCGGCCGTGCGCCCAGTGCGAGAACACCACCCCCGGGGTGGTACCGGGCCCGCCGAAGGTGTCCGCCAACGCGGCGGCCGCCGGGGTGACACTCGCGCAGGCCATCGGCCACTCCTCCGCCGCGGCCGTCAAGCAGCGCGAGGCGGATGCGACCAAGCAGCGCGCGATCGCGGTCGCCAAGGAACTCGGCAAGATCATCGCGGACGAACTGGGGCTCACCGATGCCCTGGACTGCTTCACCACGGGCAGTCTGGGCGCCTGCGGGGCCACCATCGTCAACGTCGTCTCATCGCTCATCAGCGGTGGTCCGATCGGCAGGCTGGTCGCCAAGTACTGGTATCGCGTCGACAAGGCGTGGGCGCTCGGCAAACGCATAGTCGCTCTCGGGAAGCAGCTCTGGGGGGCGTTCAAGGACTGGAAGAGGACCAGCCGAGCCGCGGAGGAGGCGGCGGAGTCCTGCGCGGTGAACAGCTTCATCCCTGGCACCAGGGTGCTGATGGCCGACGGCACGACGAAGGCCATCAGAGACGTCGACATCGGCGACAAGGTCCTGGCCACCGATCCGGAGACCGGTGAGACGAGCGCCGAGACGGTCACCGCCGAGATCAAGGGCGAGGGCGTCAAGCACCTCGTCAAGGTCACGATCGACACGGACGGCAAGAAGGGCGGCAAGACGTCCTCGGTCACCGCGACCGACGGCCATCCCTTCTGGGTCCCGGAACTCGGCGAGTGGATCGACGCCACCGACCTGACGACCGGGGAGTGGCTGAGCACCGGCTCGGGCACCAGGGTCCAGATCAGCGCGGTCAAGCGCTGGACCGCGCCGACGGCCACGGTTCATAACCTCACGGTCAGCAACGTGCATACGTACTATGTGCTGGCGGGAGCCTCACCGCTACTTGTTCACAATTGCGGCGGCGAGGCGATAGTCCACCTGGACTTCAGCAACCCTGATGCGAAGCATGCGCTCATCACGGTCAGGAGCGATGCAGGTGAAGTAATGTCCTCGCATCAGTTCGGCAGTACACAAAGTCCACGCGCCGGGGTCGAGACTTTTGACGCCTCGGACCTTGATCCCAAGACGACTCTCAACGTTAAGATTCGTCTGCCGAATGCGGACGCTGCTATGGCGTACACGGAAGTTATGATGGGCAAGACGGCGAAGGGAACTTATCCGGCATACAGCCTGAGAAGTCAGAGCTGTGTCACTTACTGTGCGAATGTGCTGCGAGCGGGCGGGGTAGCAGGAGTGCCGAATACTCCGGGTGCGGCGCAAAAATGGTTCATCGAGCAACTCGGATGAGCGTCCGACATAGGCTCGGAAGGAGGCTGTGTGATGCCCGTTCCGCCAGGGTGGGAGTGGCTCAACGATCTGCCGGATGAGTGGGAGGCGCCACCCGAACTGCAAAGTCCTACTCCATACCCAGAGGTCAACCTGGCGATACAGCTGCTCTCATGCGATTTCCTCGGATTTGAGGTGCGCGCTCAGATCGGGCGCTTCGTTTCGGAGGAGGCGCTTTATGGCATGTGGTTTGTTGCGGCCGTGGAAACTGCTGGGTGGGACATGCAGAAAAAGGCGCAGCTTCGTGAGGTCCCGATGGAGCAGGCACGGATCGTCTACGAGGCGTGGGAGAAACTGGATTCCATCGGGGAGCTCGACGCCCCTGATGAGGTGTTGTTGCAGCGGAGAACAGCTGCGACCGCCGCATTGACATCCACGCTGCAGGAGGCTGCGGATCTGTTCACGCGTATGCGAGCGGAGAACTGGAGCTCTCCGGCAGGTTGACGGCCCGGTACTGCTGGTAAGAGGGAGTCGGCGGACGGCCGGCTGCGCGGTCGGACAGCCGGTGCTAGTACTCCGTCATGCGCTCCCTGCGGACCGAGTAGGCGACGAAACCCGCTCCCAGGGCCAGGAACAGCGTTCCGCCTGCCACGTACGGGGTCGTGTCGAAGCTTCCCGTGTCGGCCAGGCGGGTCTGGGTCGTGTCGGTCGTATCAGTCGTGTCGGTTGTCTCGGTTGTGGTGTCTGTTGTGTTCGTGGCGGCCTCCCCGGACGTGTCCGTGGAGGTGTGTGCCGCGGTGCGGACCACCGTCGTGGTCGTTGTCCGTGTGGTGTGCTCCGCCGGCTTGTCGTCCGTCGCGTTGGCGGACGGGACGAACCACAGGGCACCCAGGAGGGTCCCCGCGGCGGTGGCGGTCAGCAACGATCGACGTGCGGACACGGAATATCGATCCCCTTGTGACGCTGGCGAATTGGCCGTGAGAGGCGATGTTAGTGAAAGGTGCGGGTCACGGGAAAGTCACGGTGGCCAGGAGTCGTACGCTCCGGGGTATGAGCACACCTGAGACATCACGTTTTGTGCGGTTGCACGTCGAATTGGTCGTCGAGGTGGACGACGAGAACGCACTGACCAAGGCGGCGCTGACCCGCATGGCCGAGGATTCCGAGATCCCGGCCGACGAGCGGGCCCACGCCGAGAGCACAGTGACGCACAACACGGCCGAGGCCCTCGCGTACCTCGTCGACCCGTTCGACCTGGTCGCGGACCTGCCCGGGGTCGAACTCGCCCAGGCCTCGTGGAGCAGCGAGCACATCGACTACGACCCCGATTCGCCGGATTGGGACCTGGACGAGGATGATGACGCCTCGGACGAGAAAGAAGCGACCGGCTGACACCGCTCGGGAGAATTCATGACCCCGGGCGGCAACCGCCACCCGGGGTTCTGTCGTCTCATGGGACGCAGTGACCGACACCCGCACCAGGCGTATCCCTGTGGAACGACGTGGCATGCCCCACACCCGTGATGGATGTGGAACGGGACGAACCGGTCGTAGCGTTAATTGGTGTTACGGGGACTCTCGTGGTTCAGGGGATTCGGCAACGATGGAGAAGCGTGTGATGACGGACAGTAAGCGGCGCAAGGGCCTGACGGTCGCGTCCGCACTGCTCGGCGGGGTGCTGATGCTCTCTGCGTGCAGCGGAGGGGGCGGCGACAACCCCAAGGGCGACGACGAAGGGGACGGCTCCTCGCAGTCGAAGGTCGACGAGGCCGCGGCGAAGAAGACGTCCGAGGCCCAGATCAAGATCACGCCCAAGGACGGCTCCGACAACGCCTCCATCAACAGCGCCGCCGCGGTCACTGTGACCAAGGGCACGCTGAGTGAGGTGACCATGAAGACGGCGGCCGGTGCCGCCGTCGAGGGCGAGATATCCGCGGACAAGAAGAGCTGGAAGCCCAGCGGTCAGCTGGAGCGCGCCACCGCCTACAAGATCGCCGCGACGGCCAAGGACTCGGACGGCCGCGCCGCCCACGAGAACGCGTCGTTCACGACGGTCTCGCCGGCCAACAGCTTCATCGGCAACTTCACGCCCGAGGACGGTTCCACCGTCGGCGTCGGTATGCCGGTCTCGATCAACTTCGACAAGGCGATCACGAACAAGGCGGACGTCCAGAAGGGCATCACCGTCTCCTCGACCAGCGGCCAGGAGGTCGTCGGGCACTGGTTCAACGCCAACCGCCTGGACTTCCGCCCCGAGGAGTACTGGAAGGGCAACTCCACCGTCACCCTGAAGCTGAACCTCGACGGTGTCGAAGGTGCCTCCGGTGTCTTCGGTGTGCAGCAGAAGACGGTCACCTTCAAGATCGGCCGCAACCAGGTCTCCATCGTCGACGCCAAGACGAAGACGATGAAGGTCATGCAGGACGGCAAGACGATCCGGACCATCCCGATCTCGGCCGGCTCGCCCGAGAACAAGACGTACCAGGGCCAGATGGTGATCTCCGAGAAGTTCAAGGAGACCCGGATGAACGGCGCGACCGTGGGCTTCACGGACGACGACGGCAAGGGCGAGTACGACATCAAGGACGTACCGCACGCGATGCGTCTGTCGAACTCCGGCACGTTCATCCACGGCAACTACTGGGGCGCCAAGTCCATCTTCGGCAGCGTCAACACCAGCCACGGCTGCGTGGGCCTGTCGGACACCAAGGGTGCCAACGACACGAACTCCCCGGGCGGTTGGTTCTACAGCCACTCGATCGTCGGTGACGTCGTGGACGTGCGGAACACCGGTGACAAGACCGTCGCCCCGGACAACGGCCTCAACGGCTGGAACCTGGACTGGGCGGCGTGGAAGGCCGGTTCGGCCGCCTGACCCGTCGACCGACCCGAACACTCCTCGCGCCGAGGGCGGTTGCTCACCACGAGCAGCCGCCCTCGGCGTTTTCACAGCCTTCCCGGGGCCAGCACAGCCCGCTGGGGGGCCTTTCCGGGGTTCTGCACAGCCTTCTCATCCTTCTCTTATGCGGGGCTTATCCCGCCATCACACGCCGTCCCTAGCTTGCGGCCATGTTCTTCACCTATCTGAGGCGCGAACTGCGCCGCCGCAGAAAGGCGGCGCTCGTCGTCGCCTCCGGACTCGCCCTGGGCATCGCCCTGGTCATCGTGGTCAGCTCCGTGTCGTCCGGCATGGAGAAGGCGCAGGGCAAGGTCCTCCAGTCGCTGTACGGGCTGGGCACGGACATGACGGTCACCAAGGCGGCCCAGGCCCAGTCGGGCACGGGCGAGCGCCCGCGCTTCCAGTTCGACGCCCGGGACGGTGACTCCGACGAGGAGCAGAGCAGCGACCGCGTCATGGTGCAGGGCTTCCAGACCCTGGCATCGAGCACGGTCTCCAAGGTCGATACGCAGAAAGGAGTCTCGGACGCCGTCGGCGGGCTCAGTCTCCAAGTCATCAAGGTCAGCGGCCAGTTCCAGCGGGGCGAGTTCCAGCAGGACCAGCAGCAGGGCGGCGGCGGTGGCAACCAGCAGGGTGGCGGCCCCGGTGCCCAGCAGTCCCCGCAGGGCCGCGTCGAGGGCGGCGGCGCCGACTTCGACGTCAACAACTACTCCGTGTACGGCACGGACGTCACCAAGCCCGACCTGGGCCCGCTGACCTCCTCGAAGATCACCAGCGGCCGTACGTTCAAGACCTCGGAGACCGACGCGAAGGTCGTCGTCGCCGACAAGTCCTACGCCAAGGAGAAGAAGCTCGCCCTCGGCGACACCGTCACCGTCAAGAGCGTCAAGTACAAGGTCATCGGCATCGCGACGCCCGACAGCGGTGACGCGGCGGCCAACCTGTACATCCCGCTCAAGCAGGCGCAGACGATCAGTGACTCCAAGAACAAGGTCACCACGATCTACGTCAAGGCGTCCGACTCGCAGCAGATCGACAGCGTCAAGTCGACGATCCAGAAGAACATCGACGGTACGACGGTGACGACCTCCGCCGACCTCGCGGACACGGTGTCCGGGTCCCTGTCCACCGCCTCCGACCTCGCCTCGAACGTGGGCAAGTGGCTCTCGATCGCGGTGCTCGTGGCCGCGTTCCTGGTCGCGGGACTGCTCACCTCGTCCGCCGTGTCCCGGCGCGTACGGGAGTTCGGCACGCTGAAGGCGCTCGGCTGGAAGTCCGGCCGCGTCACCCGGCAGGTCGTCGGGGAGGCGGTCGTCAACGGCCTCGTCGGCGGTGTCCTCGGGATCGCCCTCGGCCTCGGCGGCGCGTACGCCGTCACCGCGATCAGCCCGACGCTCCAGGCCGAACTCGCGTCCACGGGCGGGGGCATGGGCGGCCCCGGCGGCGGTGGAGGCCCCGGTGGCGGCGGCATGGGCGGCCCGGCCCGCCAGGCGGCCTCCAAGGCCCTCGACGTGACCCTCACGGCACCCGTCGCCCTCAACACGATCGCGATCGCGGTGGGCCTCGCGGTGGCCGGCGGCCTGATAGCCGGCGCGTTCGGCGGCTGGCGGGCCTCCCGCCTCCGCCCGGCGGACGCGCTGCGCCGGGTCGAGTAACCCCGGCCCTGTCAGGGGCGCGAGGAACGGCGGGCTGAGCCACGCACAGCCCGCACTTCGCATACGGCGGCCACCACCCGCCCCCGTCAGGGGCGCGGGGAACGGCGCGCTCAGCCACGACTGACCCGCACTTCGCATACGGCGGCCACCACCCGCCCCCGTCAGGGGCGCGGGGAACTGCGCGACCAGCCACGGACGGCCCGCACTTTTTCACACCGCGCCCCTCGCGGAGCGCCCGGCCCAGGAGCCACACGTGTACGAACTAAGAGGCATCACCAAGCAGTACAAGCGGGGCAAGGAGACCGTCCACGCCCTCGCGGGCGTCGACCTGACCATCGCGGACGGCGACCGCCTGGTCATCCAGGGCCCCACCGGCGGCGGCAAATCCACCCTCCTCCAGATGCTCGGCGGCCTCGACCGCCCCACCGGCGGAAGCATCGAGCTGGACGGAACAGATCTCGCCAGATTGTCCGAGACCAAACTGACGAACGTGCGCAGCGAGAACATCGGATTCGTTTTCCAGAGCTTCAATCTCATTCCCACCCTCACCGCCCAGGAGAACGTGGAGACCGCTCTCGTACCGCTGAAGGTGAAGGTGAAGGAACGGCGGGAAAGGGCCGCCGCGGCACTGGAGTCCGTAGGGCTCGCCGAGCGGGCCGGGCACCTGCCCGCGGAGCTGTCCGGCGGCCAGCAGCAGCGCGTCGCCATCGCCCGTGCCCTGGTCAAGCAGCCGAAGGTGCTGCTCGCCGACGAACCGACCGGCAACCTCGACGAGTCGATGCGCGACGAGATCATGGACGTACTCGACACCATGTGGAAGGAGCACGGGCTCACTTTCATCATGGTCACGCACGATTCCGCACTCGCGAAAAAGGCCCCCAGGGTCGCCACGATCCGGAAGGGAAAGATCACCGTCAAGGAAAACGCCAACTCTTGACTGTGGTCTCACTATTGAGCACCAGTTCACCCCCCGGCATACTGAGTATTCCGGGGGGTTACGCGCGAGCATGCGTACGGGATGTCCCCCGGCCGGGTGAACGGGGGTTCATCCCGGACCTGATCTCCAGGGGGAGACTTGCGCAGACAAGTGAAAAGAGCGTGCGCGGGCACGATCGCCACGGCGGCTGCCGTGGCTCTGGCGGCGGGCATGACCAGCCCGGCGTCGGCGGAGCCCGAGCGTACGGCCGCAGACCGGGCCGTGCAGACCGCGCCCAAGCACCGTGTCACGCTGATCACCGGTGACCGTGTCGTCGTCGACGCGAAGGGCCGTGTTCTGGGCCTGGAGCGCGCCAAGGGCCGTGAGGGGATACCGGTTCAGATACGCAAGGCCGGCGGGCACACCCTTGTCGTGCCGGCCGACGCGGCACGGCTGATCGCCGGCGGCAAGCTCGACCGGCGGCTCTTCGACGTCACCGAGCTCAACAAGTCGGCCAGCCGCAGGGCGCAGAAGCAGGGCCTGAAGCTGATCGTCGGCTACAGCGGCGCTGCTGCGGCGGCGAAGGCGGATGTCCGCGGGGCGGGTGACACGAAGGTCCGCAGGACCTTGAAGTCGCTGAACGCGGACGCGGTGCTGACGCCCAAGGGCGACGCGCCGGACCTGTGGGCCGCGGTCACCGACACACGGTCCGGCGGCGCGAGGACGGCTTCGGGTATCGCGCATGTGTGGCTCGACGGGGTCCGCAAGGCCAGCCTCGACAAGTCCGTTCCGCAGATCGGTGCCGACAAGGCGTGGGCGGCCGGCTTCGACGGCAAGGGCGTCAAGGTCGCCGTCCTGGACACGGGTGTCGATGTGGCCCATGACGATCTGAAGAACCAGGTCGTGGCGGAGAAGAACTTCTCCGCCGCCCCGGACGCGAGCGACAAGTACGGTCACGGCACGCACGTCGCGTCCATCGTGGCCGGTACGGGCGCCAAGTCCGCCGGCAAGTACAAGGGCGTCGCGCCCGGTGCGAAGCTGCTCAACGGCAAGGTGCTGGACGACAGCGGTTACGGGGACGACTCCGGCATCCTCGCCGGGATGGACTGGGCGGCCGAGCAGGGCGCCGATGTCGTGAACCTCAGCCTGGGCGGCGGGGACACCCCCGACATCGACCCGCTCGAAGCGCAGGTCAACAAGCTGTCCAAGGAGAAGGGCATCCTCTTCGCCATTGCGGCGGGCAACGAGGGTGACTTCGGCGAGCAGACGATCGGCTCCCCGGGCAGCGCGGAGGCCGCGCTCACCGTGGGCGCGGTCGACGACAAGGACAAGCTGGCCTCGTTCTCCAGCCGGGGTCCCGGTCTCGACGGGCAGATCAAGCCCGATGTGACCGCGCCGGGCGTGGACATCACGGCCGCCTCGGCGCCGGGCAGTGTCATCGCGCAGGAGGTCGGCGAGAAGCCGGCCGGCTATGTGACGATCTCGGGTACGTCGATGGCGACCCCGCATGTCGCGGGCGCCGCGGCGATCCTCAAGCAGCAGCACCCCGACTGGACGTACGCCCAGCTCAAGGGCGCGCTGACCGGCTCCGCGAAGGGCGGCGCGTACACGCCGTTCCAGCAGGGTGCGGGCCGCATCCAGGTCGACCAGGCCATCAAGCAGAGCGTGGTCGCCGAGCCGTCGTCGGTGAGCTTCGGCATCCAGCAGTGGCCGCACACCGACGACACCCCGGTCACCAGGAAGGTCACGTACCGCAACCTCGGCAAGACGGACGTCACGCTGAGCCTGACGGTGGCGGCGACCGACCCCAAGGGGCAGGCCGCTCCGGCCGGTTTCTTCACGCTCGGCGCCAAGACGCTCACCGTCCCGGCGGGCGGCACGGCTACTGCCGACCTCACGGCCAACAGCAAACTCGGCGGCACGCTCGACGGCGCCTACTCCGCGTACGTGACCGCGACCGGCGGCGGCCAGAGCGTACGCACGGCGGCGGCGGTGCAGCGCGAGGTGGAGTCGTACGACGTCACACTCAAGCACATCGGCCGCGACGGCGGGGCGGCGCCGACCTACCTCACCGACCTGATCGGATACGCGGGTCTCGGCAAGGACCGGAGCTTCTCCGCACCGGAAGGCGACGGCGCGGTCACCGTGCGCGTGCCCAAGGGCACGTATCTGCTGGACTCCTGGATCGCCAAGAACTTCGAGACCTTCGAGGGCGGCCTCGACTGGCTGGTCCAGCCCAAGTTGAGCGTGGACAAGAACCTCTCGGTGACTCTGGACGCCCGCACGGCCAAGTCGGCCGACATCACGGTGCCGGACGCCGGGGCGAAGCCGTTGTCCGCGTCGGTCTCGTACTACTACAGTCCCGCGGGGTTCGGCCTCGGAGCGGGCCTCGCGTCGTTCGCCGATCTGCGCGTGGCGCACGTCGGCGCGGACGTCACCGGGCTCACCCAGACCTGGGGCGGCCAGTGGACCAAGGGAGCGGACGCCGAGTACGACGTGGCGACCACGGCCGAGGTCAAGCGGTTCCAGGGGGACAAGGTCAAGCACTACAAGGCTGGTGACTTCGCCACGGTGAAGAACAGTCTCGGTTCTTCGACCTCCGGCAAGACCGGTGTGCTCCTGCCGATCGGTGAGCTGCCCGAGGACTTCACCGTCGGCGCCCCCTTCCCGCAGAAGCTGCCCGGCTCCCGGACGCTGCACCTGTCGACGGGCGACAAGGTCAAGTGGGGGCTTGAGTTCGAGCAGTACGGGGCGGTCGGCGAGGACGGTTACCCCGCCCTCGACGCCTACTACACACTGGGCAACCCGCAGACGTTCAAGGCCGGCAAGAAGTACGAGAAGACCTTCAACACGGCGGTCTTCGGCCCACGCGTCGGCTCCGCCTACGGCATCTTCCGCGAGGGCAACGGCATCTACGGCTATCTGCCGCTGTTCGCCGACGGCAAGACCCACGCCGGAGCCTCGACCTACTCGTCCGTCAACACGACCCTCTACCGCAACGACGTGAAGGTCGGCTCGAACAGCGACCCGCTGGTCGGCGGAGCCTTCACGGTTCCGGCCGGTGACGCCGCGTACAAGCTGACGACCTCGGTCAAGCGGAGTGTCAAGGTCGCCGCGGCCTCCACCCGCGTCGACGCCAGCTGGACCTTCCGCTCCAAGAAGGCCGACCTGGCCAAACTGCCCGCGTCCTCGGTCCGCTTCGACGCGGCCGTCGGCCTGGACAGCAGGGCTCCGGCGGACAAGAAGGTCTCCGTCCCGGTGACCGTCCAGGGCTCGGCGGCGGGCTCGAACCTGAAGTCCCTCGCCGTGTACGTGTCGTACGACTACGGCCAGACCTGGAAGAAGGTCACCGTCAAGAACGGCAAGATCGCGATCACCAACCCCGCCAAGGGCAAGGGGATCTCGTTCCACGCCAAGATCGCCGACAAGAAGGGCAACAAGTCGACGATCTCGATCTACAACGCGTACTACGGGAAGTGACCGAAGGGTCGCCCACCGAACGCTGACAGGCACGGACGCGGCTGATACGTAAGGACGTGTGAGCACGCGTGAGAACGGCCCGCCGGAAGCAGAGCTGCCGGCGGGCCGTTCGGGTAGGCGGGGGGTATGACCGCGCACACCGTTGAATACATCCGGTACCTCATCCCCGAGGAGCAGTCGGCGCTGTTCCTCGCCGCCTACTCCCGGGCCGCCTCGCACCTCGCGGCGGCCCCGCAGTGCGTGGACTACGAGCTGGCCCGCTGCGAGGACGACTTCCAGCACTACGTGCTCCGGATCACCTGGACGTCCACGCAGGATCATGTCGAGGGGTTCCGCGAGTCCGAGCTCTTCACCGACTTCGTCGCCGAGATCGGCCCCTTCACCCGGTTCGTGGAGGAGACACGCCACTACAAGCCGACGACGGTACGGGGGGCAGGGGCGGCCGTGCCCACGCTGTACGCCTGGGCCGGGGGAGCCGAGGCCTTCGCCCGCCTCACCGAGGCGTTCTACGACAAGGTCCTCAAGGACGACATCCTCGCCCCCGTCTTCGAAGGGCTCGCCGCCGAGCACGCCGCGCATGTGGCGTCCTGGTTCGGGGAGGTCTTCGGGGGGCCGCCCGTGTACTCCGAGACGCAAGGAGGACACGGGCACATGGTCGCCAAGCACCTGGGGAAGGGGATCACCGAGGTGCAGCGGCGGCGCTGGGTGAACCTGCTGCAGGATGCGGCGGACGACGCGGGGCTGCCCTCGGACGCCGAGTTCCGGTCCGCGTTCCTCGCTTACGCGGAGTGGGGGACGCGGTTGGCCGTGTACTTCTCCGGGCCGGACGCGGTGGCTCCGGGGGAGCAGCCGGTTCCGCAGTGGTCGTGGGGCTCGGCTCCGCCGTACCGGCAGGCCGGGGCCTGAGGGGGATTCCGGCCGCGGGCCCGGTGGGGGCCGCCCGCGCAGTTCCCCGCGCCCCTTAGCGGCGGGGCTGCGCCCCTTAAGGGCTTTCAGCCTCTCCGGCGTTTGAGGAGCGGGGGTTCGGGGGCGGAGCCCCTGAGGGGTGACGGGAACGGGTAGGGGCGGCGGGGGCGAGGGGAGTCAGGGGCGTGGCGCGGACGAACCCGCCCGGACCGCGTCCGTGCCCCAGCTCGCGAGCAAGCGGAGCGCCTCCGCCGAGGCCGACCCCGGCTCCGGGTGATACGTCACCATCGACAACTCCTCGTCGTCGACGAGCTTGAACGTCTCGAAGGAGAGCGTCAGCTCACCCACCAGAGGATGATGCAGCCGCTTCACCCCATGACTCTTCTCCTTGACGTCATGCGTCGCCCACAACCGCCGGAACTCCTCACTCTTCACGGACAGCTCCCCGACCAGCGCGGACAACCGCGGATCGTCCGGATGACAGCCCGCGTCCATCCGCAGAAAACTCACCATGTCGGACGCCTTCTGCTCCCACTCCACGAACAGCTCGCGGTACTCGGGCCGCAGAAACACCATCCGCGCCCAGTTCCGCTCCTGCGCGGGCAGCTGCGACCAGTCCCCGAAGACGGCCGCGGACATCCGGTTCCACACGAGGATGTCGGAGCGCCGCCCCACGACGTACGCGGGCACACCGTCGAAGGAGTCGATCAGCTGCCGCATGGCGACCCGCACCTGCTGCGGCCGGGCCGACACCTTCTTCTTGTGCTGCTTGGGCTTCGCGAGATGCGTCAGATGCGCGTGCTCGGCGCCGCTCAGCCGCAGGGCGCGGGCGATCGCGTCGAGCACCTCCGCCGACACGTTCCGTCCGTTGCCCTGCTCAAGGCGGGTGTAGTACGCCACGGACACCCCGGCCAGCTGCGCCAGCTCCTCGCGGCGCAGCCCCGGCACCCTGCGGTGCCGCCCGAAGTCCGGCAGCCCCACGTCCTCCGGCTTCAGCCGGGCCCGGCGGGTGCGCAGGAACTCGCTGAGCTCGGCGCGCCGGTCCCCCAGCCGCCGTCCCGGTTCCTGTCCGGTCCCGCCGGCGGGCTCCTGAGAGGGCTGTTCGTCCATACGTCCAGTATTCACGCTGCTACACGGTCGTACGCATACGAGCCTGCCCCCGCCAGTAGTAGGACCAGTGGACGTACGAAACACCGTGGTCTGGGTGAAGGTCGGCAAACGGGGCAGGCTGGACGCCGTACCCGGCCGGAAGGCAGGCCGGGCGCAGATCCACTCCTTAGGAGAACCCTCCGCATGACCACTGTCGCCGCATACGCCGCCCCCGCCGCCAAGGCTCCGCTGGAGCGCACCACCATCGAGCGTCGCCCGGTCGGCGAGCAGGACGTCCTGATCGAGATCAAGTTCGCCGGTATCTGTCACTCCGACATCCACCAGGCACGCGAGGGCTGGGGCGAGGCCATCTTCCCGATGGTCCCCGGCCACGAGATCGCCGGCATCGTCACCGAGGTCGGCTCCGGTGTCACCAAGTTCGCCGTCGGCGACCGCGTGGGTGTCGGCTGCATGGTCGACTCCTGCCGCGAGTGCGAGAACTGCAAGGCCGGCCTTGAGCAGTACTGCGTCGAGGGCAACACCGGCACGTACAACGCCGTCGACCGCGGCGGCGAGAACACCTACGGCGGCTACTCGACCCACATCGTGGTCGACGAGGCCTTCACCGTCGGTATCCCCGAGGGCCTGGCCCTCGACGAGGCCGCGCCGTTGCTGTGTGCCGGCATCACCACGTACTCCCCGCTCAAGCACTGGAACGCCGGGCCCGGCAAGAAGGTCGCGATCCTCGGCATGGGCGGCCTCGGGCACATGGGCGTCAAGATCGCGCACGCGCTCGGTGCGGAGGTGACCGTGCTCTCGCAGTCGCTCCGCAAGAAGGACGACGGGCTGAAGCTCGGCGCCGACCACTACTACGCGACCAGTGACCCGGAGACCTTCGAGAAGCTGCGGGGGTCGTTCGATCTGATCCTCTCGACCGTTTCCGCTCCGCTGGACCTGGACAAGTTCCTGTCCCTGCTCCGGACGGACGGCGCGTTCGTGAACGTGGGCGCGCCCGAGGAGCCCGTCTCCCTGAACCTGTTCTCCGTGATCGGCGGGCGCAAGACGCTTGCGGGGTCCGGGATCGGGGGGATTCGGGAGACGCAGGAGATGCTGGACTTCTGCGCCGCGCACGGGTTCGGGGCGGAGATCGAGCTGATCAGTGCGGCGGAGATCAACGCCGCGTATGAGCGGGTGCTCGCCAGTGATGTGCGGTACCGGTTCGTGATCGACGCTGCCACGATCTAGCTCCGCCGGGGTGCGTTGTTCTCTGCGGGGCCGTTGTGGCTGGTCGCGCCGTTCCCCGCGCCCCTTGGGGGCTGCGCCCCCTCAAGACAAAAGACTGCGCAGTTCCCCGCGCCCCTGAAAGCCAAAGGCACAAGATTGCGCCGTTCCCCGCGCCCCTTGATCGGGGTTCTGGGATCGGGGGCCTGGCAGCTTCAGCGGGGCTGGTTGGTTCGGGTCAGTAGCCAGAGCAGGTACGGGCCGCCCACCAGGGCTGTGAGTGCCCCCACCGGGATTTCCAGTGGGGGCACTGCCGTGCGGGCGGTCAGGTCCGCGGTCACCAGGATCACCGCGCCCGTCAGGGCCGAGGTCGTGAGGGGGAGCTGGGGGGAGCGGGTCAGGCGGCGGGAGAGCTGGGGGGCTGTGAGGGCTATGAAGCCGATCGGCCCCGCCGCTCCCGTGGCGGTCGCCGCGAGGAGCACGCCGAGGACCGTCAGCGCGAGCTGCGTCCGGTGCACGCGGACGCCGAGCGCCGCGGCCGTGTCCGGGTCCAGGCCCAGCGGGCGCAGCGCCCGGCTCGCCCACACCAGTGCGGGCAGGGAGAGCAGCAGGATCCAGGCGAGGGGGACCGCCTGGTCCCAGCCGCGTCCGTTGAGGCTGCCGGTCAGCCACAGTTTGACCTGCTCGGCCGCCGCGAGTTCGCTCTCGGTGAGGTAGAGCTGGACGACCGCGGAGAGGGCCACACCGATGCCGACCCCGGTCAGTACGAAACGGCTGGGCTGCATCCCGTGCCGCCAGGCCAGCACGTACACGAGTGCGGCTGCCGCGAGACCGCCCGCGACGGAGACGGCCGGGAGCGCGCCCGGCGAGGCGACCGTTCCGGTGGCGAGTGCCAGGACCGTCGCGGCCGCCGCCCCGTGTCCGACGCCGATGACGTCCGGGCTGGCCAGCGGGTTGCGGGTGACGGTCTGCACGAGCGCCCCGGACATCCCCAGCGCGGCACCGACGAGCGCCCCGAGCACGATCCGCGGCACCCGCAGCTCACCGACGATCAGGTCGTACGGGCCCCCGTGGCCGCGCAGGACCCGCCAGACCTCGCCGGGCGGAACGTACGTCTGACCGACGCAGGCCGCGAGCAGCATCACCCCCGCGAGGAGGACGACGAGTACGGCCACCACCGCTGCCGAGCGGCGGTGGAGGAGGAGGGAGAGGGAGCCTCGGCGGACGGCGACGAGACCCGCCGAGCCGGGATAGCCGGGGTGGTCGGGGCAGCCGGGGCAGCCGGGGTGGCGGGGGCGTTCCGGGGGTGCCGGGGGTACCGGGGGTGCCGTCGTCATGTCGCCACCGTTCTCCGGCGGACCAGTACCACCAGTACGGGCACCCCGACGAGTGCCGTCATCACACCTGCCGGTACCTCCGCGGGGGCCCGTACGACCCGGCCCGCCACGTCCGCCGCGAGCAGCAGGGCCGCCCCGAGCAGCGCGGACAGGGGGAGGGTCCAGCGGTGGCCGCCCCGGATCAGCCGGCGGGCCAGGTGCGGGACGGCGAGGCCGATGAAGGCGATCGGTCCGGCGGCGGCCACCGCGGCGGCGGTCAGGACCGTCGCCCCGAGCGCCGCGCCACCCCGTACGAGCTGGACCTTGTGGCCCAGGGCGCGGGCCGTGTCGTCGCCGAGCGCGAGGGCGTCCAGGCCGCGGGCGCAGACGAGCACCAGCAGCGCGCCCGCCGCGAGGAAGGGCAGCATCTGGCCGACCGTCCCCGCGTCGCGTCCGCTCAACGCGCCCACCTGCCAGAACCGGAACTGGTCGAGCGTCGCCGAACTCGACGTCAGGACCACGGTGGTGGCACCGGCCACCATCGCGGACAGCGCGGTACCGGCGAGCGCGAGTTTCACCGGGGAGGCGCCGCCCCGGCCGCGTGAGGCGACGGCGTACACCAGGAACGCGGCTGCCACGGCGCCCGTGAAGGCGTACCGGACGTAGCCGCCGAAGCCGTTCGCGAGACCGCCCGCGATCGCGAACACCACCCCGGCGGCGGCTCCCTGGCTGAGTCCGAGGATGCCCGGATCGGCCAGCGGGTTGCGGGTGACGGCCTGGAGCGCCGCCCCGGACAGGCCGAGCGCGGCCCCGGCGGCGAGCCCGACCTCGGTACGGGGCAGCCGCAGCGACCGTACGACCAGCGCGTCCCGTGAGCCGCCGCCGTGCAGCAGTGCGTCGAGCACGGCGGACAGCGGTACCTGGCGGGTGCCGACGGCGAGGCTCAGGGCGACCGTGGCGAGGGTGAGGAGGAGGGCGGTGGCCAGCCAGGCGATGCGTACGGTCGGACGGTCTTTCACAGATGGTCTTTCACGGATGGTCTCTCGTGCCCCTGCTGCTCACTGCTCTGTCTCTGCTTGCTACTTGCTACTTGCTGAGGGAGTCGGTGAGCTGTCGTACGACCAGCTGTGCCGCGGTGGGGCCCGCGTTGAGGTACCAGGGGTCGTCGTCGACCTTGACGGTGTGCCCGGCCCCGACCGCCTTCATGGACTTCCACAGCGGTCCGGCGAGCACGCTCCCCGCGTCGGTCCGCCCCTCGTCCCCCTGCACGGAGTAGAAGATCCAGTCGCCGTCGACGACATCGATGCTCTCCGCTCCGATGTCCTGCGAAATGGCCTTGAACTGCTGGGACTTGGGCCGTCCCAGCCCCATGTCGACGGCGATCGAACCGGTGAAGGACGAGACGCCGAACATCCGGGTCCGGTCGGGAGTGAACCGCACCATGGAGACCGAGGTGTCCGCCCCGCCGGTCTTCGCGCCCGCCGCGGCGGCGTCCTCGGCGTGTTCGCCGAGGAGTTTCCGCGCCCGCTCGCCCTTGCCGACGGCGTCGCCGACGAGCAGCAGGTCCCGCTTCCAGTTGACGCCGTTGCCCGCGGTGATCACGGTGGGGGCGATCTTCGACAGCTTGGGGTAGAGGTCGCCGAGCGAGTCGTTGGCGAGGATGAGGTCCGGCTTCGCGGCGGCCAGCGTCTCCAGATTGGGCGCGGTCCGCGTCCCCGCGTCGGTCGTCTTCGCCAGCGCCTTCTTGTACTGGGGGAAGGCGTCGGCGAGGTAGTCGGGTACGAGGCCCGCGTTGTCGGCGCGGGTGGTGGCGGCCGGTACGACTCCGAGGGTGAGGAGGTCGTCGAGCTGCCCGGTGCTGAGCGCGGCGATCCGCTTCGGCGCGGCCCCGATCTCCGTCCGGCCCTTGAAATGGCCGACGGTACGGGGGAACTCGCCGTCGGCTGCCTTCGTACCCATGCCGTCGGCGAGGGCGCTGGGGGCGGTGGAGGGGCCCTCGGATGCACCGGCGACGAGGTTGCGGTCACCGCCGTTCTCGCCGCTCCCGCTCCCGCTGCCGGAGGCTCCCGAGTCCGCGGAACCCGCGGAGGCCGAGCACCCGGCCATCAGTCCGCCGACCACGGACACGGCCAGGACGGCCTTCACCACCGACGTGCGCACAACTTGCTCCGGTATGTCGTTTGTCGATTGCCTGGATCACCGATGGCCGAGCGCCATCTAAGGCAAGGCTTACCTTACCTGCCGGATCTGTGTGCGCTGCGGGGGGCTGCCGTCCCGCCGAACGGGCGCCTAGCGTGGACGTGTACGACAGCAAGGAAAATGCCGAGCCGACGAACCGAGGAGGTCCGCACGATGACCGTCGAGCTGAACCACACGATCGTCGCCGCCCATGACAAGAAGACGTCGGCCCGCTTTCTCGCCGACATCCTGGGCCTGGAGGTGAGCCCCGCGTACGGCCCCTTCGTCCCCGTGCAGATCCCGAACGGGGTGACCCTCGACTACATGGACGCCGTCGGGTCCATCCCGCCCCAGCACTACGCGTTCCTGGTCTCGGAGGACGACTTCGACACGATCTTCGCCCGCGTCCAGGACGCCGGACTCACCTACTGGGCCGACCCGTTCCACCACCGCGTCAGCGAGATCAACACGAACGACGGCGGCCGCGGCACATACTTCGAGGACCCGAACGGCCACAGCCTGGAGATCCTTACCCGGCCTTATGGGAGTGGGATGCGGGGGTAACTGAGGCGGTCGGCACGCCTACTATGTGCTTTTAGGCTGCCATTGTCCTGGGGAGGGCCTGCGGCACATGTCTCGTCGCTCTACTGGTTTTGTCGGTGTGTGGGCCGAAGTGCAACGGCAGCAGCAGCGCCAGCTGGAAGTCGAAGCCAGGCAACGGAGGCGGGCGGAACAGCAGACGCTCGCCTACCAGCGGCGGGCGGCCCAGAGCCACCGCCAGTACCGGCAGGCCGAGGCCCAACGCCGTACCGACGAACTGGACGCGCAGGTCGCCTCGTTGCAGGGCCTGCTCGCCGCGGGCTGCCGGACTCCTCCCTTCAGGGCGTCCTCGCTCCTGCGGCCCGAGGAGGTCGAGCCCTTCGCCCCAGGGCCCCTGGCGCAGCCGGTACGCATGCCGGACGCCGCCCAGTACCAGGTGCAGAGCGGCTGGACCGCGAATCGCCGGGCCCAGGCGCAGGCCGAGGCACGGGCGCGCTTCGAGCACGACTGGCACGCCGCCCAGGCTGCGGAGGCGCAGCGGCAGCGGCAACTGGCCGCCTACCAGCGGCAGTACCAGCAGTGGGCCGACGCCCAGCTGGCCGACGTACGCCGTCACAACGCGGGCGTCACCGAGGTGACCGAGGGCGTCCGGCGGCTGGATCCCGACGCGGTGATCGAGTACTTCTCCGCCGCTCTCTACGCCTCCAAAGCATGGCCGGAGGACCTGCCCCGCCAGGTCGCGGCAGCCTACGACCCGGCGGCCAGGGAACTGGTGCTGGACTGGGAGCTGCCCGACTTCGGCATCGTCCCCGAGGTCAAGTCCGTCCGATACGTGGCCGGGACCGACCAGGACAAGGAGACCCCGCGGCCCGTGAGCCAGCGGCGGGCGCTGTACCGGGACGTTCTCGCGCAGTGCATGCTGCTCGTCCTGCACGAACTCTTCGCCGCGGACGAACTGGGCGCGCTCGAATCGGTGACCCTGAACGGTTTCGTGGACGGACACGACCCGACGACGGGCCGGCCGGGCCAGATGTTCCTCGCGACCGTCATGGCCTCCCGCTCGTCGTTCCGCGATCTGCACCTCGCACAGGTGGAGGCGGGCAGTTGCCTGTCCGACGCGCTGCGAGGACAGCTCTCGGCGCGGCCGGACCAGCTCACTCCGGTACGGCCCGGGCGGCGACCGCAGGACGTCGGGAACCGTGTCGTCGCCCACGGCGGCGACGAGGAACCCGACCTGTACGCCATGGACCCGATCGCCTTCGAGAACCTCGTCGCCGAACTCTTCCGGGCCATGGGGATGCAGGCGGTGACGACCCAGCGTTCGGGCGACGGTGGCGTGGACGTCGACGCGCTGGACCCGGCACCGATCCGGGGCGGCAAGATCGTCGTACAGGTCAAGCGGTACCGCAACACCGTTCCGCCCACCGCCGTAAGGGACTTGTACGGGACCGTGCAGGACGCCGGTGCCAACAAGGGCGTCCTGGTGACGACTTCGGGCTTCGGCCCCGGCTCGCACACCTTCGCCAACGGCAAGCCGCTGGAACTCGTCTCGGGCCCCCAGCTCGTCGATCTGCTGCACCGGCACGGGCTGCGGGGGCGACTGGGGGAGGGCGACCGGGCGGGTGGTGGCGCCACGAGGTCGGCGGGGGCGGCACCTGCGGACACCGGCACCCGGCTGCCCGACGACTACAACGTCCTCGGCATGTCGTGGACCGGCAGTGTCGCCCTGGACGTGTGCGCGCTCGTCTGCGCCGGCAACCGCGTCCTCAGTGACGAGCACTTCGTCTTCTTCAACAACCCGCAGACCCCCGACGGTTCGGTGCGCACCCTGCCCGCCACCGGGTCCGACAAGGCCGCGATCTGCGTGTCCTTCGACGGGCTGCCGGAGCGGGCGGACCGGTTCGTCCTCGTGGCCGCGGTCGACCCCGAGGCCAACCCGGACGCCGACCTCTCCGGGTTCACCGACGCCCGTATCCGGCTGCTCGACCCGGAGATGTCCGAACTGGGACAGCTGGAGGTCTCCGACGGGCGACCGCGCGAGACCGCGTTGGTGCTCGGCTCCTTCCGCCGACGGGCGGGCGGCGACTGGGACTTCGTCCTCGGCGGCAAGGGCTACACGGGTGGCCTGATGGAACTCGTCAAGGACCATGGCATAGAGGTGGAGTAGCCCCGTCTATCGCGCCCTGGTCGCCTGGGCTTCCTGTGCCTCCTGAGCCTCCTGTGCTTCGAGGAGTTCGTCGCCGTGCTCCGTCACCCACTGGCCGAGCGCCGCCATGGGGCCCTCGACCAGGCTCCGTCCCAATGCGGTCAGGGCGTACTCGACGCGCGGCGGCGCCTCGGCATGGGCCCGGCGGGTCACCAGGCCGTTGGCGAGGAGGCGGCGCAGTGTGTCGGTCAGCACCTTGTCGCTGATGCCGCCGATCGCGGCCCGCAGATCACGGCGCCGGCACGGTCCCGCGCGCAGGGCCGCCAGGACGACGGGGTCCCAGGTGTGGGCGAACAGATCGGCGGCGGCACGCAATCGGCAGTCGGCGACCAGTTCGTAGCAGTGTGAGCCGTCGTCGGCCATCCCGCCTTCACCCACCTCTCGGTCACCCACCTCTCCGTCATCCCTCTCTCTGCCCTCTCTCCGCCATCATCGCGCGGCGGTCACACACCGATCGGTGCGTGACGGGCTTCCTACCGTGGCTACCCAACTGGCAGTGGGCGACCACGGTTCGAGAGGCAACGACGATGCGTATCGGGATTCTGGGAACGGGAACACTGGCGGCGGCCCTGGGCGAGGGCTGGATCCGTGCGGGGCACGAGGTGTGGATCGGCGGACGTTCGCAGGTCAAGGCGGACGAGCTCGCCGAACGGCTGGGGCGACTGGGGCCGCTGGGGCGACCGGAGCGGCCGGGGCGCCTGGGGCAGGGGGCGTTCGCCGTCACCCCGCGGGAGGCGGCCACGGGCCGCGACGCCGTACTCCTCGCCGTGTCGTGGGACGGCGTCGGGGACATGCTGGCACTGGCGGGCGCGGCCGACGGCGTCCTCGTGGGCACGCCCCTCATCGACCCCACGAACGCCGTCGCGCACGGGGTCGGCGATCTGCTCACCGAACGCGGCGAGTCGATGGCGATGCGGATCGCCGGGCTCGCACCGGGCGCCCACGTGGTGAAGGCGTTCCATCTCTTCCCCGCGGGCCTGTGGACGAGCCCCGCCGACGACGGCCGGCCGCGGGCGACCGTCGCCATGTGTGGTGACGATCCGGCGGCCCTGCGGATCGTCGGCGAGCTGGTGAGCGACGTCGGCGGAGCCCCGGCGACTCTGGGGTCGCTGGACCGGGTCCGCCAGCTGGAGGAGGTCGCGGGCTTCGTCATAGGTCTCGCGTTCGCGGGCGTCGACCCCAACTCCGCTGTACCCAAGGTCTCTTGAAGAGGTGACGGGGCATGCGGGGTGTCCGCCGGGACCGCCGTGGCGTGACCGGCCGTATGCCCTCCAGGCCCTCGCCAAGGCGGAACAGGACGGTGATACTCCGTAGCTCCGTCACGTGCTGCGCGCTCAGCCCGGCGGCTCGGTCCGTCGCCGCCTCGGTCCGTCGTCCCGACGATGGTCCCCGCACGGCGGAACGGTGTCCGCATCCGCGCCCGCATCCGTTGCCGCTCCGGCTCCCGCGCCCGTGACCTCGTACAGAAATCATCCTGGAGACACATCCGATGAAGCTCGCCAAGCGACTTGTCCTCACCACCGCGGCACTCGCCGCCGTGACCGCCGGCACGCTCTCCGGCGCGTCGGCCGACCAGGCCGCGGTCTCGCAGCCCGTACGGGTCGGCGTCGACGTTCCCGACGCGCTGAAGGTCCCGGACGGCAACCGGCTCACCGGCGTCTTCGCCGCCACCGGCGTCCAGACGTACACCTGCACGGACGGTGCCTGGAAGCTGCTGGAGCCCGCCGCGACCCTCTCGGTGAAGAGCGACCCCCGGCACCGCCCGGTCGCCCTCCACTCCCGCGGACCGGTCTGGGTGTCCACGGTGGACGGCAGCGCCGTGAACGCCGCCGCCGTCGCCACCTCGCCCAAGACCGGCACCATCCCCGAGCTGCTGCTCAAGTCCACCGCCACCCGCGGCACGGGCGTCTTCGCCGACGTCTCGTACATCCAGCGCCTCGCCACCGACGGCGGCGTGGCCCCCACGACCGCCTGCACGGGCACCGACCAGGTCGGCGTCCCGTACTCCGCCACGTACACCTTCTACAAGCCCACCGCGTGACGGTCCGCAGCTGAGCCGAGCTGAGCCGAGCTGAACAGGGGCAGGGACTCCCGGTCGAGATCGGGGGTCCCTGCCCCCGTTCGTCCGGGTACGGAATCGCCCGGAGCCCTCGTGCGTTGAGGAGGGTGGGCATGCATGCCGGTGGTGAGCGAGCCGAGCGGCCCGAGTGACCGAGCTGACTGAAATTTGGAGGGGCCGCAATGGCTGCGCAGACACAGAGGGCCGTGCTGGCGGGCGGATGCTTCTGGGGGATGGAGGACCTGATCCGCCGACTCCCCGGCGTGACGGCGACCCGGGTCGGATACACCGGGGGCGACGTGCCGAACGCGACGTACCGTAACCACGGCACGCACGCGGAGGCCATCGAGATCCTTTTCGACCCCGCGGGGACCGATTTCCGTACGATCCTGGAGTTCTTCTTCCAGATCCACGACCCGAGCACCAAGAACCGCCAGGGCAACGACCTGGGCCTCAGCTACCGCTCGGCGATCTACTACGTGGACGACGAGCAGAAGCGGATCGCCGAGGACACGATCGCGGACGTGAACGCCTCCGGACTGTGGCCGGGCGAGGTCGTCACCGAGGTGGAGCCGGTCGGCCCGTTCTGGGAGGCCGAGCCGGAGCACCAGGACTACCTGCTGCGCTACCCGGACGGCTACACCTGCCACTTCCCCCGCCAGGGCTGGCGCCTCCCCGCCCGCGCGGAGGGCTGACCACGAGGAAGGCCCGCCGGTCACACCACCTGCGACCGACGGGCCTCCTCTGCTTTGTGACCCATGGGGCCGTCCCTTCACCCGCCCAGCCGGGCAAGAAGCTCGTCTCCGACGGGGTAGGGGCGCTCCTGGGGCAGCAGTCGTGCCGCGGAGTCGAGGTCACCGCTGCCGACGTGTGCGTGGATCTCACGGGCGAGCGGGGTCACGTCACGGATGGCTACCGTCCACTCGTCCGCGTAACGCCGTGCGGCCTCCCCGGAGAGGCCGAGTTGCAGGGACCGGTACGGCAGGGGCTGGAGGCGCAGGTCCCGCTCGGGGTCCCACTGCACGCGAGTCGGCGCGCGCTTCAACTGTCGTTGCCAAGTGGCGCGGTCCGGGTGGACCCCGCGGGCGTAGCCCGACAGACAGGCGTGGCGCAGCGCCCACTCGAAACCGTCCCGCTGGATCTCGACAGCGAGAACGACCTCCTGCCCTTCCTTGGCGCCCCACCCGCAGCGGTACATCATCCACAGGAACGACGGCTTGATCCACGTCATCCTGTCCCGCTTCCACGCGGCCGGGAAACGCCCGGCGCGGACGGCGGGCAGGCCGATCTCCGGGGAGTACGCCTGGTAGACGGTGATCGTGGATTCCGAGTGGGCCGCGCGGATCCTGTGTTGCGGTTCTTCCATGGCGTACAGCGTGGGGGCGGCCGGTTCAGGCGGCCACTGAATTTCGCCCGCCGTTCACAGCGTGACCTGCGCGTCCGGGGCCCCCGGCGCAGGAGCGATCCCCGTCGGGCAGGAAGCTCCCCAGTTCGTTTCGTGTGGGTCGTCCAGTTTGGCCCCCGTCCCACCCAGCCCGCAGTAGCCGTCCGGGTTCTTGCTTCCCGACAGGTACTGCTGGTGGTGCCCCTCCGCCGGATAGAAGGGGCGGCCCTCCGCGGGGAGGATCTCTGTGGTGATCGTGCTGTGGCCCGAGTAGGTCAGGACCTTCTGGTACGCCGTGCGGGAGGCCTCGGCCGTGGTCGCCTGGGCCGGGGTGTGGGTGTAGATCGTGGAGCGGTACTGCGTGCCCACGTCGTTGCCCTGGCGGAAGCCCTGGGTCGGGTTGTGGGACTCCCAGAAGACCTTCAGCAGGCTCGCGTACGAGAGCACGGCCGGGTCGTACACCACGCGCACCACCTCGGTGTGGCCCGTCAGGCCCGAGCAGACCTCCTCGTACGCCGGGTGCTCGGTGAAGCCACCCTGGTAGCCGACCAGGGTGGTGAAGACGCCCGCCGGGAGCCGCCAGAACGTGCGTTCCGCACCCCAGAAGCAGCCCATGCCGAAGTCGGCGATCTCCAGGCCCTCGGGGTACGGGCCGAGCAACGGGGTGTCGAGAACCGTGTGCCGCTCGGGAACCGGGTACATCGGCTCGGAGCGGCCCCGCAGCGCCTGCTCGGCGGTCGGCAGCTTCGGGGTGCGGCTCTCCAGGAACACTGGTCCTCCTCGGCGAACGGCGGTCGTGGTGGCAGAGGGAGGAACCTTCCCGGTCCCTCCGGCATTCCGAGGTGCACCGGAGGGCGAGCCCATGTCACCCCTCAGTGCGACAGCGTCGCCGGGCTGCCCCCGTTCGCCTCGTAGCCCGCCACCGACAGCGCCCGGTACACCGCGTAGTCCGCCGCCGGGTCCGGCGTCAGCGTCCAGGGCAGGGCGCCCACATGGCCGTCGACGTGCACCAGCTGGTTCATCGACTCCGCCCAGCGTTCGCCGCGTACCAGGAAGAAGACCAGCAGATGGCGGACGTGAGCGAGCATCGGGTCGTCCGCGCGGGCCGCGTGGACCGCGAAGAGCGCGCCGTGGACCGCCTTCGTCACGACCTCGCTCTGGTAGAAGCCGCTGACGAGATTCACCTCGGGAAGGTGCTCGAAGACCGCGAAGAGCGGCATCGCGGCGAGCAGGGAACCGCGCGGGGCACGCGCCGCGGCGGCCTCCGCGAACGAGTACGCCGTCTCCCGCGAGCCGTGCCACTTCTCGCACCAGTAGTGCAGCGCCGCCAGATGCGCCCCCATGTGCGCGGCATCCCGGTCCAGGATCTTCAGCCAGAGCTTCTCGAACTCCGGCTGCGCATAGGCGAGCCCGCGGGCCACGGAGAGCTCGATGATGTACGGGATCGGGTCGCCCGGAGCCAGCAGCGCCGCGTCACCGCAGGCCGCCCGCGCCTCCTCCATGATGATCCGGAACTCGTCGGTCCCCGGGGACGACGTGCGCCACGCCTGCTGCACCAGGAACTCCGCGTGCACCGCCGCGCCGCCCGCGTCCTTGGGCTGCTCGGCCCGCCACACCCGCAGCCACTGCCCGCCGGGGTTGTCGCTCACCCCGCCGGGACGCTGCTGCAGCTCCAGCGACGCGGCCCCCGCGAAGGCCTGGACGCGCTGCCAGCGCCGCTCGCCCTCCGCCTCCGTACCCGCGAGGAGCTGGGACGCGGCGCGGTAATCCTGGCTGCGCTGCACCAGGTCCAGGACCTCCAGCAGGTCCTGGTCGGGGCCGGGCATGCGGATGTCCAGCTCCTCCTGGCGCAGGAAACCGTAGTTCGCCGGGTCGGCTGCGTCCGGGTCGCCGGGGGCGACCTGCTGGATACCACCGGCACGCCTGCGCGACACGATCGGTCCGACGACGAACCCGATCATGAGCAGCGCCATCAGGACCCAGAGAATTTCCATGCCACAAGCGAACCAGACGCGTCCGACAATTGGCCAACCAGGGCGCCGGCTCCTGTGGAAAACCTTCCCGGAGGGCCGGAGGGAGCAGTTCCACCGAGCCCCGACGAGGGCCGCGACGAGGGCCCCGGCGACGGCCTCGACGACGACCCCGGCGACGGCCTCCGGCCAGGACGTGGACGTCCGCCGTCACAAACCCCGCGGGCGCACTACCCTCGGTGCCCATGAGCGACAGGCACATCAGTCAGCACTTCGAAACCGTGGCGATCCACGCGGGCAACACCGCCGATCCCCTCACCGGCGCGGTCGTCCCGCCGATCTACCAGGTCTCGACCTACAAGCAGGACGGCGTCGGCGGGCTGCGCGGCGGCTACGAGTACAGCCGCAGCGCCAACCCGACCAGGACCGCGCTCGAGGAGAACCTCGCGGCCCTGGAAGGAGGCCGCCGCGGGCTCGCGTTCGCGTCCGGACTGGCGGCCGAGGACTGCCTGTTGCGTACGCTGCTCAGTCCCGGCGACCACGTGGTCATCCCCAATGACGCGTACGGCGGTACGTTCCGCCTCTTCGCGAAGGTCGTCTCGCGGTGGGGGGTGGAGTGGTCGGTCGCCGACACCAGCGACCCCGCGGCCGTACGCGCCGCCGTCACCCCGAAGACCAAGGCGATCTGGGTGGAGACCCCCTCCAACCCGCTCCTCGGCATCACCGACATCGCCGCGCTCTCGCACGTCGCGCGCGAGGCCGGCGCGAAGCTGGTCGTCGACAACACCTTCGCCAGCCCCTACCTCCAGCAGCCGCTCGCGCTCGGCGCGGACGTCGTCGTGCACTCGCTGACCAAGTACATGGGCGGCCACTCCGACGTCGTCGGCGGTGCCCTCGTGGTCGCCGACCAGGCGCTCGGCGAGGAGCTCGCCTACCACCAGAACGCGATGGGCGCGGTCGCAGGACCCATGGACGCCTGGCTGGTGCTGCGCGGCATCAAGACGCTCGCGGTCCGGATGGACCGGCACAGCGAGAACGCCGGCAAGGTCGCCGAGATGCTCACCCGGCACGCGCGCGTGACGCGCGTCCTGTACCCGGGTCTTCCGGAGCACCCCGGTCACGAGACCGCCGCCAAGCAGATGCGGTCCTTCGGCGGCATGGTCTCCTTCCAGGTCGAGGGTGGCGAAGAGGCGGCCGTCGAGGTCTGCAACCGCGCCAAGGTGTTCACCCTGGGCGAGTCCCTGGGCGGCGTCGAGTCCCTGATCGAGCACCCGGGGCGCATGACGCACGCGTCCGTGGCCGGCTCCCTCTTGGAGGTCCCCGCCGACCTCGTACGCCTCTCCGTGGGCATCGAGAACGTCGACGACCTCCTTGAGGACCTCAAGCAGGCCCTCGGATAACCCGGCCGGCCCGGTACCGGCCTCACCAGCCGGTCAGCGGTGGAGTCGTCTCCGACGGCGGCTCCACCCACGGCTCGGCGACCGACAGCCACACCACGAGGGCCACGGTCGCCGCGAACAGCACCAGCCACATCAGCCGCCGGGCGAGCGTCCGGCGGCGCAGCATGCGCCCGCCCCTGCGGACGGCCTCCGTGTACAGATCCGGCGGTACGGGCGGCTGCGGTTCCTCCAGGATGCGCCGGACATCGGCCTCCCTGCGGTTGACGGGGCTCATGAAGGCACCACTTTCGCGATCGGCGCGGCGGCCTCCCGGGGCGGATGCAGCAGCGTGGCCATGGCCCGCGCGCAGATGGCCCGTACGCGTTCGGTGGGCAGTCCCAGCAGCGCGGCGGCCTGTTCCTCGGCGACTCCCTCGTACATGCGCAGTACGAGGATCAGCCGTTCCTGAGGGGTGAGGTGGCGCAGGGCGCTGTCGGGGGCGGGGCGGCCACGGGGGTACGGCCGGCCGAGGCCGCCGTACTGGTGCCAGGCCCCGCGCGCGAAGCGCACCGCCAGATACTGCCGGGTCCGGTCGTACGGGTCCTCGCCGTGCAGACGGTCCCAGACGGCGTACGTGTGGGCCAGGGCCGCGGTGAGCAGGCGCCGCGCGCGCGGGTTGTCGTTCGGGGGCTCCGCGGTGAGCAGTGTGGCGGCATGCAGCAACCGCCCTGCCGCGCCCGCCACGAACGCCTCGAACTCCCGGGCACGGCGGGCGTTCCGGGACGCCTGCCGCTTTCGCACCGCGCCTCCCCGTGGGAAAACCGGGCCCTGGAGACGTACGCCGTGCACAGTCGCGTACGCCGGACCCGACTTCATATGAGGCCAGGCGCGGGCCCCTGGTCAAGAGGCCGGCACGAGACGGTGCGCCCGGATCGGTCCGGTGCGGCACGGCGCGGCCCGGCGCGGTGGTGGGCGGCGGGCGGCGTGCGGGCGGTCAGGAGGTCGCCGGTGCCTCTACGGACGGCGACGCGGCCATGCGGGTGGAGAGCGCGACGTTGAAGCGGGTGAGCAGCGTGCAGAAGGCCTCGCGCTCCTCGGGCGACCACTCCTGGGTCAGTTCCGCCATCAACTGGCGCCTGGAGGAGCGGACTTCGTCCAGACGGGAGAGGCCGCGCGGCGAGAGCTGGAGCACCACGGCACGCCCGTCCTCCGGGTGGGAGGTGCGCTTGACGAGGCCGGTGTCGACGAGCGGGGCCACCTGCCGGGTGACCGTCGACGAGTCGATGCCCATGCTCGCGGCGAGCGCCTTGACGCCCATCGGGCCTTCCTTGTCGAGGCGGTTGAGCAGCAGGTACGCGGCGCGGTCCATCGAGTTGCGGACCTGTCCGACTCCGCCGAGCCGGGTCTGTTCGGCACGGCGGGCGAACACCGCGACCTCGTGCTGCAGTGTTTCGAGAAGACCGGTGTCACCGACGGTCGTCATGTCCATCGACATTTCAGGTGTTGTGGGCATGGCCGGGGGCTCTATTCATGCGTGGGGCTGGGTTGGGGGACAGAGTACGCGGACGGGGGGCGGGCCGTACCGGCGCTGAGGAAACCGGTCTCGGACGTTGGTCACGCCCGCTGTGGCGGGTTGTGAACTGCGAGACTGACGGTCATGAGCTATCGCACGGCCGACCCCTTGCCGCCGGTGACCCTCGACGATGTGCGCGGCGCACAGAAGATGCTCTCCGGCGTGGCGCGGATGACTGCCATGGAGGGCAGCAGGCATCTGTCCGGCCTGGTGGGCGCGCCGGTCCACCTCAAGTGCGAGAACCTCCAGCGCACCGGTTCGTTCAAACTGCGCGGCGCGTACGTGCGGATCGCCGGGCTCCTCCCCGAGGAACGGGCGGCCGGAGTGGTCGCGGCCAGCGCGGGCAACCACGCGCAGGGCGTCGCCCTGGCCTCCTCGCTGCTCGGTGTGCGCTCCACGGTGTTCATGCCGTCGGGCGCCCCGCTGCCGAAGGTCGCGGCGACCATGCACTACGGCGCCGAGGTGCGGACGCACGGCACGGTGGTGGACGAGACGCTGGCCGCCGCGCAGGAGTACGCGGCCGAGACGGGCGCCGTCTTCATCCACCCCTTCGACCACCCCGACATCATCGCCGGGCAGGGCACGGTGGGCCTGGAGATCCTGGAGCAGTGCCCCGAGGTGCGCACGATCGTCGTGGGGATCGGCGGTGGCGGGCTCGCCGCGGGTGTCGCGGTCGCGGTGAAGGCGCTGCGGCCGGACGTGCGGATCGTGGGGGTGCAGGCGGCGGGGGCGGCCGCGTACCCGCCCTCGCTGGCGGCCGGGCGTCCGGTGTCGGTCGAGAATCCGGCGACGATGGCCGACGGGATCAAGGTCGGACGGCCGGGGGACGTGCCGTTCCGGCTCATCGACGATCTGGTGGACGAGATCCGTACGGTGTCCGAGGACGCGCTGTCCAGCGCGCTGCTGCTCTGTCTGGAGCGGGCCAAACTGGTCGTCGAGCCGGCCGGTGCGAGCCCGGTCGCGGCGATCATGAGCGAGCCGGGCGCCTTCGAGGGCCCGGTCGTCGCGCTGCTGTCCGGCGGGAACGTCGATCCGCTGCTGATGCAGCGCATCCTGCGGCACGGCATGGCCGCGAACGGCCGCTACCTCGCGGTGACGCTGCGGCTGACGGACCGGCCCGGGGCCCTGGCCACGCTTCTCGGGGTGTTGTCAGTGGTCGACGCTAACGTCCTCGACGTGAGTCACGTGCGGACCGATCCGCGGCTCGGACTCACGGAGGTGGAGGTCGAGCTGCACCTGGAGACGAAGGGCCCCGAGCACTGTGCCGAGGTGAACTCGGCGCTGCGGCGGGCGGGCTACACGGTCATCGACTGAGGTCGGACGGGGGAGGAACGCGACGGGGGAGGAACGCACGGAAACCGGGCCGGGAAAACCGCTTGAGGAAACGCGATACATCGCGTTATGGTGTGTCTCTCGTCACTGACTGTCCGGGTGAGCTGCGATATTCACTCGCCCGCCGGAGCAAAACGGGCGAAAATAGTCGCTCACCCATCACTTTTCACTGGATCCCCAACCATTGGGAGACTCACATGCCAGGAGCCATCTACGCCGAAGGCCTGGTGAAGACCTTCGGCGACGTAAGGGCTCTGGACGGCGTCGATCTCGATGTCCCGGAGGGCACCGTCCTCGGCCTGCTCGGGCCGAACGGCGCGGGCAAGACCACGGCCGTCCGCTGCCTCACCACCCTGCTCCGGCCCGACAGCGGCAAGGCGGTCGTCGCGGGCATCGACGTACTGAAGCACCCGAACGAGGTACGACGGTCGATCGGTCTGTCCGGCCAGTTCGCCGCGGTCGACGAGTATCTGACGGGCCGTGAGAACCTCCACATGGTCGGCCAGCTCTACCAGATGAGGGCCAAGCAGGCGAAGGTCCGCGCGGTCGAGCTGCTGGAGCAGTTCAACCTCACGGAGGCCGCCGACCGGACGGCCAAGACCTACTCAGGCGGTATGCGCCGCCGGCTCGACCTCGCGGCGGCGCTCGTCGTCTCGCCGCCGGTCATGTTCATGGACGAACCGACGACCGGCCTCGACCCGCGCAACCGCCAGCAGTTGTGGGAGGTCATCAAACAGCTGGTCTCCGGCGGTACGACGCTGCTGCTGACCACCCAGTACCTCGAAGAGGCCGACCACCTCGCGCACGACATCTGCGTCGTCGACCACGGCAAGGTCATCGCCCGCGGCACCTCCGACCAGCTCAAGGCCCGTACCGGCGGCGAGCGCGTGGAGGTCGTGGTGCACGACCGCGAGCACATCGCGACCGCCGATGAGGTCCTGCGGGGCTTCGGCAAGGGGGAGACCACCGTCGAGGACCACACCCGCCGGCTCACCGTGCCCGTCTCCGGCGGCGCGAAGCTCCTCGCGGAGGTCATCCGTGAGCTGGACGCCCGGGGCATCGAGATCGACGACATCGGTCTGCGCCGCCCCACGCTCGACGACGTGTTCCTGTCCCTGACCGGCCACCTCGCCGAGCAGAAGGACGCGGAGAACGGCGAGAGCGCCGACACCGAGGGATCCAAGGGGTCCAGGGGATCCAAGCGCAAGAAGGAGGCCGCCAAGTGAGCGCCGTCACCGATGCCGTGCGGACCGTGGCCCCGGGAGGCTCCCTCGGGCAGTCCGTCCGGGACTCCCTGGTCGTCGCCAAGCGCAACCTGATCCGTATGACCAGGATCCCCGAGATGATCCTGTTCGGGATCATCCAGCCGGTGATGTTCGTGGTCATGTTCACGTACGTCTTCGGCGGCTCGATGCAGATCGGGAGCACCACCGACCCGGACGTCTACAAGAACTTCCTGATGGCGGGCATCTTCGCGCAGACCGTCACGTTCGCCACCGCGGGATCCGCCGCCGGTATCGCGGACGACATGCAGAAGGGGCTCGTCGACCGCTTCCGCTCCCTGCCGATGGCCCGCGGCGCGGTGCTGACCGGCCGGACCGTCGCCGACCTCGTCCAGACGGCCATCACGCTGCTCGTCCTCGCGGTCGTCGCGCTGCTCGTGGGCTGGCGCACCGGTTCCGCGGAGCCGACCAACGCGGCCAGGGTCCTGGCGGCCTTCGCCCTGCTGCTCCTCCTCGGGTACGCCTTCACCTGGATCGGCGCTCTGATCGGCCTGTCCGTGCGCACGCCCGAGGCGGCGACCTCGGGCGGGATCATCTGGCTGTTCCCGGTGACGTTCATCTCGAACGCCTTCGTGGACTCCAGCCAGATGACTCCCTGGCTGCGGCACATCGCCGAGTGGAACCCGTTCAGTGCCACGGTGCAGGCGTGCCGTGTGCTGTTCGGCAACCCGGGCGTGGTGGAGTCCAGCGCCTGGCCCATGCAGCATCCCGTCTGGGCCTCGGTGATCTGGTCCGTGCTGATCATCGTCCTCTTCCGCACCCTTGCGGTACGCAAGTACCGCAAGGCGGACGGCTGAGCGACCCGGTCGGGCAGGTGCGGTCGAACAGGCACGGAGAAGCCCCCGGCGCGCAGGCACCGGGGGCTCGCCAGGGCGACGCCGTGGACGGGGTTACGCGGCGTACGGCTTGGCTTCGAGGACCTTCACCGAGGCGAGCTTGCCGTTCGGCAGCTCGTACTGGGCGTCCTCGCCGATCTTCTTGCCGTTCACACCGGAGCCCAGCGGGGACTGCGGCGAGTACGTCTCGATCTCGGAGCTCGCGTATTCGCGCGAAGCGAGCAGGAAGGTGAGCGTGTCGTCCTCGTCGCCGTCGAAGGCGATGGTGACGACCATGCCGGGCGCGACCGCACCACCGGCCGTCGGAGCCTCGCCCACCTTGGCGTTCTCCAGGAGCTGGGTCAGCTGGCGCACCCGGAGCTCCTGCTTGCCCTGCTCCTCCTTGGCCGCGTGGTACCCGCCGTTCTCACGCAGATCGCCCTCCTCGCGCGCGGCCGCGATCTTGGCCGTGATCTCCGCGCGCGCAGGACCAGACAGGTGCTCCAGCTCGGCCTTGAGCTGGTTGTACGCCTCCTGGGTCAGCCAGGTGACGTTCTCGCTGGTCTGGGTCACAGGTGCTCCTCGTAGGTACTGGGAATACAAAGCATCGCCCTACCCAGAAGAATGTTCCTTCTCGGGTGGGCGAAACCACGAGCCTAACAATTCACGGGCCGAAGGGGGAGGACATAAGCCATCAGAATTACGTCCACGCAGGTCAGTGCAGAGGGGCCGGGAGTGACATCCGTCAGTGTCGCGTGTGGTCCGCCGCGGCCACGGAGCCGCACGGTTCGCACGGTGGGGCGGGGCCCGGAGTGAACCGGTCCCGAGGGCCGGTCCGCGGCTCAGTCCGCGTGGCAGCCGAGGAGTTCCGCGGTCGTGCCGGGGGCCGTCGTGCGCAGCGTGAGGACCTTGTCGACGCGGTTCGCGTCCTGGTCGAAGCGGAAGTCCGCGCGGCCGACCTCGGCGCCGTCCTCGGCCTGGGAGCGGATCGTGCAGTAGCCCGTCACACCCGAGTCCTTGCGGACCTCGAGATGGACCTTCACGGCGGAGTCCGAGGCGTCGAAACTGATGACCTCGGCGCTGATCTTGTTACCGGCCACGTAGTGGAAGGCGAAATAGCCGATCAGTGCGAGCAGGGCCACGCCGAGCACGGAACCGATGACCTTGAGTTTGCGGTCGGCGCGCGCGTCCGCGGAGCGACCGTACCGGCCCTCGGGCAGCTGCACCGTACTCATGATCGTCCTTTCCGGGGCGGGGCCGCCGGGCCGGGGCCCGGAATTTTTCGCCCGCCGGTTCGGTCACTATAGGAGGGCCGATCGCGCCGTTTCACACTGGGGCGCCGACTTACTGAGGATTGAGTCTTGACTGACCAGCTGCGACTGATGGCCGTGCACGCCCACCCCGACGACGAGTCGTCGAAGGGCGCGGCCACCATGGCGAAGTACGTGTCCGAGGGGGTGGACGTGCTGGTCGTGACCTGCACGGGCGGGGAGCGCGGCTCCATTCTCAACCCCAAGCTGCAGGGCGACAAGTACGTCGAGGAGCACATCCACGAGGTGCGCAAGAAGGAGATGGACGAGGCCCGCGAGATCCTCGGCGTCAAGCAGGAATGGCTGGGCTTCGTGGACTCGGGCCTGCCCGAGGGCGACCCGCTGCCGCCGCTGCCCGAGGGGTGCTTCGCCCTGGAGGACGTCGACAAGGCCGCCGGTGAGCTGGTCCGCAAGATCCGCTCGTTCCGTCCGCAGGTGATCACCACCTACGACGAGAACGGCGGCTACCCGCACCCCGACCACATCATGACCCACAAGATCTCGATGGTGGCGTTCGAGGGCGCGGCCGACACCGAGAAGTACCCGGAGTCGGAGTTCGGCCCGGCCTTCCGGTCGCAGAAGCTCTACTACAACCAGGGCTTCAACCGCCCGCGCACCGAGGCGCTGCACCACGCCATGCTGGACCGGGGCCTGGAGTCGCCGTACGGGGACTGGCTCAAGCGGTGGGACGAGTTCGAGCGCGCCGAGCGCACGCTGACGACGCACGTCCCGTGCGCGGACTTCTACGAGATCCGCGACAAGGCCCTCATCGCGCACGCCACGCAGATCGACCCCGAGGGCGGCTGGTTCCGCGTCCCGATGGAGCTCCAGAAGGAGGTCTGGCCGACGGAGGAGTACGAGCTGGCGAAGTCCCTCGTCGACACATCCCTCCCCGAGGACGACCTCTTCGCGGGCATCCGCGACAATGCCTGATATGAGCGCAAGCCTGGCACTGACGCACCTCGTCCCTCTCGCCAAGGAGGTCGACGAGAACAAGGTCACCCCCGGTGTCCTCGGCTTCATCGTCTTCGCGGTGATGGCCCTGGCGGTCTGGGGCCTGATGAAGTCCATGAACCGGCAGCTGGGAAGGGTCGACTTCAAGGAGGACGCCGACCCGAAGGCGGAACCCGCCGGGAAGGCGGCATCCGGCTCGACCGGCTCCGCCCCCGGTTCCGGCTCCGGTTCCGGGGGGACGGCTTCGCCCGCTAAGGGCTGAGCCCCGGACGCGACCACGATCGTGACCGCGGTCACGACCGCGTCGGCGTCGGCGCCCTGATCCGGTGATGCCCGGAAGGCATCGCCGGATCAGCCACATCCGCGGGTCGCCGCGGGGCACGGCGCTGTCACGTCCGCTCCGCCGAGACCGCCACCCCCATGACCTCCCGCGCATGCCGGTTCGGGACCATGCCCAGGCGCCAGGCCTGCCAGCCGGACTCCAGGTCCGCTCCCCGTTCCAGGAGGAGCTGGTACGCCTCGATGTAGTCGTCCAGTTTCCCGTCGCGGGACGGGTGGCCGGTGCGGGAGAGCTGGGACAGCTCCTCCTGGGCCACGGCCGTGCCCACCTCGACGCCGCCGGGGGACGCGTACGGCAGGAGCGTGCAGCGCAGGAAGCGGGCCCAGTCCTCGCCGCGGCGGTCGCCGTAGGAGGCGAAGAGCGCGGTCGCCTCGTCGCACAGGGCCAGCCCCGACTGCGTACGGGCGTTGCCCGCGTCGACCACCGCCAGTTCCAGGCAGGTCCAGGCCTCGCCGTGGGCGACGCCGATCCGCTGGAAGTCGGCGCGCGCGTCCACCAGGAGCTGACGGGCGAAGCCGGAGTTGCGCAGCGAACCGGTCTGCGCGGCGCGCTGGTCGCGGGTCACCCGGGCCGAGTGGTGGCGGGCGCAGGCCAGACCGTAGACGTCGCGGATGCGCGAGAACATCGTCCGGGACCGTTCCAGCTCACGGACCGCCTGGTCGAGGTTGCCGGTCTCCTCCAGCGACTGGCCCAGGTAGTACACCGTCCAGGCCTCGCCCCGGGAGTCCTCGTTCTCGCGGTGGCGGGAGGCCGCCTGGCGCAGACCGTCCACGGCGGCGGACGGGTCGCCGTCGACCAGCCGGGCCCGGGCCAGCTGGGTCAGCGCCCACGCCTCGCCGCGCGCGTCGCGCGTACGCCCGTACAGGTCGAGCGCGTCGCGCAGTTCGGACTCGGCGCGCGGTACGTCGCCCATGCGCAGGCCGAGCTGGCCGAGCTGGTAGTGCGCCCACGCCTCGCCGTGCACCGACTCGCCCTCGCGGTGCAGGTCCAGGGCCTGCGTGAGCAGGTCGAGCGCCTCGCGCAGCCTCGCCCGGTCGCGCTCCACGGCCGCCAGAGCGTGCATCGTCCAGGCACGGTCCGCCGCGAGGTCGGGGGAGGCCTGCAGGTCCAGGGCCTCCTGGAGCTTCACCGCCGCCTCGGTGAGATTGCCCTGGTGGTGGAGGGTGATCCCGAGCGAACACAACGCCCGTGCCGCGCCCGCGTCGTGATGGGCCTCGAAGTAGAGGTCGACCACCGACGTCAGGGTCGTACGGGCCTTGTCGAGTTCGCCGAGCTGACGGGCCGCGATGCCCGTGCGCCACTGGACCGAGCGCACCAGCAGCCCCTGGTCGACGGCCTGCGTCAACTCGCTGATCTCGCCCAGCCGGTAGAGATCGCCGCGCAGCAGGCAGTAGTCGCACAGGGCGCCCAGGAGGTTGAGCACCGCCGCCTGGTTCACGCCCTCCGCGTGCCGCAGTGCCGCCGTGATGAAGCTCGACTCGTCGTCCAGCCAGCGCAGGGCCGCGTCCAGCGAAGTGAACCCGTGCGGTCCGAACTGGTCCGCGCGGGTCGACGTCTTGCCGTCGACCAGGCGGATCACCGAGTCGGCCAGCTCGCCGTAGTTCACGATGAGACGTTCCTGCGCGGCCGTACGCTCGGCCGGATCCTCCTCGTCGAGGAGACGGGCCTGCGCGAAGGCCCGTACGAGATCGTGCAGGCGGTAGCGGCTGCCGCGGACGTGGTCGATCAGACCCGCGCGGGACAGGGCCTCCAGATGGCGGGTCGCCTCCGCCTCGTCCGTCGCGAGCAGGGCCGCCGCCGCGGCGGCCCCCAGCGAGGCGCGGCCCGCCAGGGCGAGCCGCCGCAGCAGCCGCCTCGCCGGGTCCGGCTGGTCCGTGTAGCGCAGCCACAGCACCCGTTCGACCGGCTCGACCGGACCGTACGCCGCCAGGTCGGTGGCGAGCCGGCGCGGTGTGCGCGGGCCGAGGGACGAGCCGGCGACGCGCAGCGCCAGGGGCAGTCCGCCGCACAACTCCCTGATCTCGTCCGCGGCTTCGGCGTCGTACGGGGCCGAGGCGTCCTGGGCGGACGCCTTCAGAAGTTCCTCGGCGCCCGGCGCGGCCAGTGGTTCCACCGCGAGCTGGTGCACCCAGGCGGGCAGGTCGGCGGGCAGGTCCAGGGGTTTGCGGGCGGTGACGACGACCAGGCTGTCGGAGCGCTCCGGCACGAGCGTGCGCACCTGCTCCAGATCGCTGGCGTCGTCCAGCACGATCGTCACCGGCAGGCCGGTCAGATGCTGGTGGTACAACTCGGCGAGCCGCCTGACCTGCTGGTCCTGCGAAGAACGCTCACGGAACAGGAGCTGTTCACGGGGCGCGCCCAGCCGGTTCAACAGGTGGAGCAGCGCGTCGCGGGTGGTCAGCGGCGGCTCCTCCGCGCTGTCGCCCCGCAGGTCCACCACGCACGCGCCGCGGAACTGGTCCTTCAGCTCGTGCGCCGCCCGGACGGCGAGGGTGCTGCGGCCGGAACCCGGCGCGCCGTGCAGGACGACCACCGTCGGCCTGGTCTCGGTGCTCGCGCGGGCCGCGTGCACCCACTGCGCGATCCGCAGCAGCTCCTGGCGGCGGCCCGCGAACGGCCCGACCGGCTCGGGAAGTTGCCCGAACGACTGCTCCAGGACGCTGCGCCGCCGGGCCGCCGCGCTCTTGTCCGTGCGCCGCAGCTGGGGTGCGCCCTTCTTCGCCCCGGTGGCGGCGTTGAACACGCGCTGCTGGTCGAAGAAGGGCCGGATCCCGCGGACCTCCAGGGCGGTCAGCCAGGTCAGGCGCAGCTGTTCGGGACCGCCGGGCTGGCCGAGGGCTCCCGCCCGGCGGCTCGCGGCCGGCAGATGGGACGCCGTCACCTTCGCCACCGTGGTCGCCGCGCCCACGACGCCGACGACCGCGCCCGCGCCGACCGCCGTGCCCGTGCCAGCGCCCAGCGCCAGGTCCGCGACCACGGCCGTGAGCGCGGCGACTGCCGCCACCAGCAGGGGAGTTCCGGCGCCCTCGCGCGCGTAGCGCTGCCCGAAGGTCAGCCGGCCCGCCTCGGCCTCGTCCGTCGCCTGCGTGTAGGCCTCGTACTCCTCGGCGGCCGTCTGCGCCATCGTGTCCAGCGAGGCCCGTGCCCGCGACAGCAGTACGCTCCCGTCGACCCGCCCGCCCGAGCGCCGGACCTCCTCCTCCACGGCCCGCACCAACAGCCGTTCGGCCTCCGCCCGATGGCTGTCCCGCATTTCGCGTCCCCCTCCGCCGACAACGGCTTTCCTGGTCAAGTGTCCTGCGGATGAGCGGGGAAGGCGAGGGACCCACTGGCGCGTTCCCTGGCATGCGCACGCCCATCCGGGAGCCCGAACCCAGTACCTACCCCCGCGGGAACCGGATGATCCGCGGGCCGCGCGGGTGATCCTTGGGCCGTACCGGTGTTCGGCGACGCGCGCGGGTGATCTGTGGCCGGCACGTTTGCCCGTCCGCCGTGCCGGCACCGTCGGCGGTGCCCGCCGCGCCCGCCCGCCGCGCCCGGCGTGTCTGCCCGCGCCGTTGGGGTGGGGAGGCTGGGGCTGTGGTGCGGCTGCGGCCGGGTGGGGGTTGAGCGCGCAGTTCCTCGCGCCCCTGAAGGGCGCCGGTGGCGCCCTGTGTGTTTGCCGCAGCCGCCGTGGCTGCCTGCGCCGTTGGGGTGGGGAGGCTGGGGTTGTGGTGCGGCTGCGGGCCGGTGGGGGTTGAGCGCGCAGTTCCTCGCGCCCCTGAAGGGCGCCGGTGGCGCCCGGCATGCTCGCCGCAGCCGCAGCCGCAGCCGCAGCCGCAGCCGTGCTCGCCGCGCACCCCCCACCGCTTCCCACCACCCCCCTCCCCCTGCGGCAGGATGGGCTTCATGTCGAATCGACTGGCCCACGAGACGTCCCCCTACCTTCTGCAGCATGCCGACAACCCCGTCGACTGGTGGCCCTGGTCGGCCGAGGCCTTCGAGGAGGCGCGCCGGACGGGTAAACCGGTGCTGCTGAGCGTCGGTTACAGCAGTTGCCACTGGTGCCATGTCATGGCTCACGAGTCGTTCGAGGACGAGCAGACGGCCGACTACCTCAACACGCACTTCGTGAACGTCAAGGTCGACCGCGAGGAGCGCCCCGACGTCGACGCCGTGTACATGGAGGCCGTGCAGGCGGCGACCGGGCAGGGCGGCTGGCCCATGACCGTCTTCCTGACGCCCGACGCCGAGCCGTTCTACTTCGGTACCTACTTCCCGCCCGAGCCCCGGCACGGCAGCCCCTCCTTCCGGCAGGTCCTCGAAGGCGTGCGCGGCGCGTGGACCGACCGGCGGGACGAGGTCGACGAGGTCGCCCGGAAGATCGTGCGCGATCTCGCCGGCCGCGAGATCGGCTTCGGCGACGCGCAGCTGCCCGGCGAGGGCGACCTCGCGCAGGCGCTGCTCGGGCTCACCCGCGAGTACGACGCCACCCACGGCGGTTTCGGCGGGGCGCCCAAGTTCCCGCCGTCCATGGCGGTCGAGTTCCTGCTGCGCCACCACGCCCGCACCGGGTCCGAGGGCGCGCTCCAGATGGCCGCCGACACCTGCGAGCACATGGCCCGCGGCGGTATCTACGACCAGCTCGGCGGCGGTTTCGCCCGCTACTCCGTCGACCGTGAGTGGGTGGTGCCCCACTTTGAGAAGATGCTGTACGACAACGCGCTGCTGTGCCGCGTGTACGCGCATCTGTGGCGCACCACCGGGTCGGACCTGGCCCGCCGGGTCGCCCTGGAGACCGCCGACTTCATGGTCCGCGAACTGCGCACGAACGAGGGCGGGTTCGCCTCCGCGCTCGACGCCGACAGCGACGACGGCACGGGACAGCACGTCGAGGGCGCGTACTACGCGTGGACGCCGCAGCAGTTGCGTGACGTGCTGGGCGACGAGGACGCGCGCCTCGCCACCGACTACTTCGGTGTGACCGAGGAAGGCACCTTCGAGGAGGGCGCCTCCGTCCTGCAACTGCCGCAGAGCGAGGGCGTGTTCGACGCCGCACGGGTCGAGTCCGTCAAGGCCCGTCTGAAGGAGGCGCGCGACGGCCGTCCCGCTCCCGGCCGGGACGACAAGGTCGTCGCCGCCTGGAACGGGCTCGCGATCGCCGCGCTGGCCGAGACCGGCGCGTACTTCGAGAGGCCCGACCTCGTCGACGCGGCGCTCGCGGCGGCAGACCTCCTCGTACGGCTCCATCTGGACGAGCACGCGCGGCTCGCCCGTACCAGCAAGGACGGGCGCGTCGGCGCGCACGCGGGGGTGCTGGAGGACTACGCGGACGTCGCGGAGGGCTTCCTCGCGCTGGCCTCGGTGACCGGCGAGGGCGTCTGGCTGGAGTTCGCCGGCTTCCTGCTCGACCACGTCCTCGTGCAGTTCACCGACGAGAAGTCGGGAGCCCTGTACGACACGGCGGCCGACGCCGAGAAGCTCATCCGCCGCCCGCAGGACCCGACCGACAACGCCACGCCCTCCGGCTGGAGCGCGGCGGCCGGCGCCCTGCTCAGCTATGCGGCCCAGACCGGCTCGGAGCCCCATCGGACGGCCGCGGAACGGGCGTTGGGCGTGGTCAAGGCGCTCGGGCCGCGCGCCCCGCGGTTCATCGGCTGGGGTCTGGCCACCGCCGAGGCGCAGTTGGACGGACCGTGCGAGGTGGCGGTCGTCGGACCGGGTGACAATCCGGCCACCGGGGAGCTGCACCGCGCCGCGCTGCTCGCCACCGCACCCGGCGCGGTCGTCGCCGTGGGCACTGCGGACAGTGACGAACTGCCCCTGCTGGCACACCGGTCACTTGTCGACAATGAACCGACCGCGTATGTCTGCCGTAATTTCACCTGTGACGCCCCGACGACCGACGTCGACCGCCTCCGGGCGGCACTGGGGCGCTGAGCAGGGGAAACACCAGGCATGCCGAGGTTCGATGTGCGCAGGTGTTCGGATACGTCCTACTAGTCGACCGAGCATTCCGAAACACGCTATTTATCAGAACACCTCCCGGACTTCACAGAATCCCCATAGTCTCTGTCCCGGACACGACAGGAGTGACTCGCTGTCGTGACAGGGGGTTCTGGGGATCCTGGGGGGATCTTTTGCTGGCGTCTGTCTTCATCGCTGTCGTTTCGCTCGCCCTTTTCTGGATGGCTGCTTTCACCCTGTGGTGGCAGATGCACGCGTGGCGCACGCCCGAGGTGCTCGCCTCCACCCGGTTCAGCAGTCCGGACGGGGGCGAGCACGTGTCCTTCTCGCTGCTGCTGCCCGCGAGGCACGAGCAGGCCGTCCTCGACCACACCATCCAGCGCCTGCTGGAATCCAGCCACACCGACTTCGAGATCATCGTGATCGTCGGCCACGACGACCCGGACACCACCGAGGTGGCCCGGCACGCCGAGGCCCGCGACCCGCGGGTGCGTGTGGTCGTCGACACCCACGAGAAGAAGAACAAGCCGAAGGCCATGAACACGGCGCTGCCGTACTGCCGCGGCGATGTCGTCGGAGTCTTCGACGCCGAGGACCAGGTCCATCCGGAGCTGCTCGCGCACGTCGACCACGCCTTCCGCACCACCGGCGCGGACGTCGTCCAGGGCGGCGTCCAGCTCATCAACTTCCACTCCAGCTGGTACAGCCTGCGCAACTGCCTGGAGTACTTCTTCTGGTTCCGTTCGCGGCTCCACCTTCATGCGCAGAAAGGTTTCATCCCGCTGGGCGGCAACACCGTCTTCGTCCGCACGGACGTCCTGCGGGAGGCCGACGGCTGGGACCCCGACTGCCTCGCCGAGGACTGCGACCTGGGCGTACGGCTCTCCAGCGTCGGCAAGAAGGTCGTCGTCGCGTACGACTCCGACATGGTGACCAAGGAGGAGACGCCCGGCAGCCTGATGTCGCTGCTCAAGCAGCGCACCCGGTGGAACCAGGGATTCCTCCAGGTCTACCGCAAGAAGGACTGGAAGCAGCTCCCCGGCTTCGGCCAGCGCCTGCTCGCCCGCTACACCCTGATGACCCCGTACCTCCAGGCGATCTCCGGCGTGATCATCCCGCTCAACGTGGCCGTCGCGCTCTTCCTCGACGTCCCCGTCGGCGTCGCCTTCATCACCTTCCTGCCGGCCGTCACCGCGTTCGTCACGTTCGTCTTCGAACTCGTCGGACTGCACGACTTCGGCAAGCAGTACGGGCTGCGCGTCCGCTTCGTCCACTACCTCAAGCTCGTCGTCGGCGGCCCCTTCTACCAGGTGCTCCTCGCCGGGGCGGCCGTCCGGGCCGTCTGGCGCGAGCAGCGGGGCCGCAACGACTGGGAGCTGACCAGCCACGTCGGCGCGCACCTCACCGACACCGGCCCTCACTCCGGCAACGACATCGGCAAGGGCGCCGACATCGCCACCGCCACCGCACCCGTGAACGGCGCCGCCACCGATGCCGACACCGAAGCCGCGGCCGTGGCCCGCGGGTCCCGAGAGGACGTCCCTGCGTGACCTCCACCCTCCCCGCGGTGACCACCTCCAAGGTCCCCGCGCAGCGCACACCTGTCCCCACCACCGGTTCGACACCTCGAACAGCACCCTCCCGGCTGCGCCGTTCGAAGGCCGACCTGATCCTGTGCGGCGTCCTCCTCGTGGCCGTCATGACCGTGCAGGGCTGGAACATCGCCGACTACCCGACCCTCAGCGACGACGAGGGCACCTACCTCGCGCAGGCCTGGTCCGTACAGCAGGGCGACGGCCTCGCCCACTACACGTACTGGTACGACCACCCGCCCCTCGGCTGGATACAGATAGCCGTCCTGACCTGGATACCGTCCCTGCTCAGCCCCGAGTCGATGACGGTCGGCTCGATGCGGATCGTGATGCTGCTGGTCAGCGCGGTGAGCGCGGTCCTCGTCTACGTACTGGCCCGCCGACTGTCCCTGCCCCGCTGGGCCGCCGCGCTCGCGCTGCTGCTGTTCGGGCTCTCCCCGCTGTCCGTGGTCCTCCAGCGTGAGATCTTCCTCGACAACATCGCGGTGATGTGGACGCTGCTCGCGTTCTGCCTCGCCGCCTCCCCGAGCCGCCACCTCTGGCACCACTTCGGGGCGGGACTCGCCGCGGCGGCGGCGGTCCTCACCAAAGAGACGATGATCTTCGTCCTGCCGGCCGTGCTCGTCACCATGTGGCGCCACAGCCACCGCGACACCCGCAAGTTCGCCCTCACCGGAGCCGTCACGGCCTGCGTCCTGATCGGCATGTCGTACCCGCTCTTCGCCCTCCTCAAGGGCGAGCTGTTCCCCGGCGCCGGACACGTCTCGCTCTGGGACGGCCTCGAATACCAGCTGACCAGGCCCGGTTCGGGCTTCATCCTCGACCAGGGCTCCGGCTCGTACGAGGTCCTGCGGTCCTGGCTCTACTACGACCGCATCCTGCCGCTGGGCGGCCTGGCCGGCGCACTGCTCCTCCTGGTCACCTGGCGCTGGTCGGTCACCGCGCGGGCGCTCGCCGGACCCGCCCTGACCGTCGCCGTCCTCGCCCTGGTCGCCCTGCGCCCGAACGGCTACCTGCCCGCGATGTACGTCATCCAGGCCCTGCCGTTCCTCGCACTGGTCCTCGCCGGAGGCACGGCGAGCGTCGCCCACGGGGTGCTGCGCAGATGGCGTGCCGCCGACGAGAGCACGTACGTCACCCGCGGCCGGTACGCGGTCGCGGCGCTGCTCGTCGCGGTCTCGGCCGTGTACGTCGTGCCGCGCTGGTACGACGGCGCCCGCACCGCCGCCACCACCGACGCCAACGCCCCCTACCGGGCCGCCTCGAAGTGGCTGGCCACCGAGGTCGACGACCCGCAGGACACCCGCGTCCTGGTCGACGACGCGCTCTGGCTCGACCTCGTGCACGCCGGCTACCGGCCCGGCCTCGGCGTCATCTGGTTCTACAAGGCCGACCTCGACCCCGCGGTGACGAAGACCATGCCGCGCGGCTGGCGCGACCTCGACTACGTCGTCGCCTCCCCGACCGTGCGGCGCGACGCCGTCGACCTGCCCAACGTGAAGCAGGCGATGAAGCACTCGACACCGGTCGCCACCTTCGGCGAGGGACCGGACCGCATCGAGATCCGCAGGATCGAGAACGGCGGCGAGGAGAGCAGGGCGAGCAGGGAGAGCACGGCGAGCGGCACGGGCGCCGCGGCCACGGAAGGCGGCGACCGATGACGTACGAGTCCATCGTCCCGGGCGAGCTGCCGGGGGAGTTGAGCGACTCGGCACTGCGCTCGGCCTCCCCGCTCCCCGAGCCCGGCGCGGTCACCATCGTCGTGCCGACCTTCAACGAGTCCGCGAACATCCGCGAGTTGCTGCGGCAGATCACCGCCTCGGTGCCCGCGCGCCTGCCCTGCGAGGTCGTCTTCGTGGACGACTCCACCGACGACACCCCCGAGGTGATCCGCGAGGCCGCCCGCGACTGCCCGTACCCGGTGACCGTGCTGCACCGCGAGGAGCCCGTCGGCGGACTCGGCGGGGCCGTCGTCGAGGGCCTCCAGGCGGCGACCTCCGACTGGATCGTCGTCATGGACGGCGACCTGCAGCATCCACCGTCCCTGGTGCCGGAGTTGGTGGCCGCGGGCGAACGCGCCCCCGCCGGACTCGTCGTCGCCTCCCGCTACATCAAGGGCGGCAGCCGCGAGGGACTGGCGGGCGGCTACCGCGTCGCCGTCTCGCGCGGCGCCACCTGGCTGACGAAGACGCTGTTCCCGCACCGGCTGCGCGGTATCAGCGACCCGATGAGCGGCTTCTTCGCGATCCGCCGCAGCGCGGTCACCGCGGACGTCCTGAAGCCCCTCGGCTACAAGATCCTGCTCGAAATGGCCGTACGGGCCCGGCCCCGCCAGGTCACCGAGGTGCCGTTCGTCTTCCAGGACCGGTTCGCGGGGGAGTCCAAGTCGAGCGCGCAGGAGGGCTTCCGCTTCCTGCGGCACCTCGCCGGACTGCGCACGGCCTCGCCGGTGGCCCGGATGGTGGTCTTCGGGCTGATCGGCGCGACGGGCTTCCTGCCCAACCTCCTCGGCCTGTGGGCCCTGACGGCCGCCGGGATGCACTATCTGCCCGCCGAGATCGTCGCCAACCAGTTCGGCGTCGCCTGGAACTTCCTGCTCATCGAGCACCTGTGCTTCCGGGACCGGCGGCAGCACCGGCACTGGTGGGACAGGGCGGGCCGGTTCGCGCTGCTCGCCAACGCCGACCTCGTCCTGCGCATCCCGCTGATCGCGCTGCTCGTGGGCCGGTTCGGCATGAACGCGCTCACCGCCACGGCACTCGCCCTGGTGACCACCTTCGTCCTGCGGTTCGCGGGCACGGAGGCGCTGGTCTACCTGCCACGGAAGGGAGGGCGCACAGGAGGAGCGGCGGCCGGGAAGAGCCGCCGCGCAAGGAGCCGCACAGCAAGGAGACCCAGCTGATGTTCCGCAGACCCGCTCCGGCGTCGGGCCGCCCGGCCCGCCCCCGACACCCGGCCCGCCCCGGACGCCGTACCACCACCCTGCTCGCCGTCGGAGCCCTCACCTCGGGGCTGCTCCTCTCCGTCCCGCAGCCGGCCTCCGCCGCCAACCTCGTGAAGAACCCGGGCTTCGAGACCGCGGGCACGGGCGGCGACGGCATGCCGTACTGCTGGGAGAAGTCCGGCTGGGGCGACAACGACTTCACCTTCTCCACCGTCGGCGGCGCCCACACCGGCTCCAAGGCCATGAAGGTCGAACTGACCCGCCGTACCGAGGGCGACCGCAAGGCGCTGATCACCGAGTCCGCCGCGTGCGCGCCGGTGGTGAGCGTCGGCAGGCAGTACGACCTCGGGCTCTGGTACAGGTCGACGACCCCGGACACCTCCCTCACACTCTTCCGGCACGACACGACCGCCGGCTGGCAGTACTGGACCGACCTCAAGACGCTCCCGATCAGCGCGAACTGGTCCGAGGCGACGGTCCGTACCCCCGAGGTCCCCGCGGGCACCGACCGCATCAGCTGGGGCGTCTCCGTCTACGGCACCGGCTCCGTGACCACCGACGACTACACGATGGACCAGGTCGCCGACCCGGTACCCGACCCGGTGTGCACCGGCACGGCCGAGCAGTGCGCCAACGGCCGCTGGGACGTGCTGCCCACGCAGAACCCGGTCCGCTCCATGCACTCCGTCGTCCTCAACAACGGCAAGGTGCTGCTCATCGCGGGCTCCGGCAACAGCGAGGAGATGTTCGAGGCGGGCACGTTCACCAGCGCGGTCTACAACCCGGTGACCGGCACGTACAAGCAGATCCCCACGCCCAAGGACATGTTCTGCGCGGGCCATGTGCAGCTCGACGACGGCCGCGTCCTCGTCATGAGCGGCAACAAGGGCTATCCGTCCGCCGACGGCACGATCGGCTACCAGGGCTACAAGGACTCGTACCTCTTCGACCCGGTCACCGAGACGTACAGCAAGACCAACGACATGAACGACGGGCACTGGTATCCGTCGGCGACGATCCTCGGCAACGGTGACGTGATCTCCTTCGGCGGGCTGAAGGAGGACTCGACCGGTTCCGTCACGGCCGAGCGCTGGTCGGACGCCGAGAACAAGTGGCTGCCGCTGTGGCAGGTCAACCAGACCTGGTCGTACTGGGGCCTGTACCCGACGATGGTCCTCATGCAGGACGGCCGCCTTTTCTACACGGGCAGCCACACCTTCGGCAACAACATCCCCGGCACGGGCTCGGCGATCTACGACTACGACGCCAACACCACCACCCAGGTGCCCGGCCTGCAGCGCAAGGACGAACGCGACCAGTCGGCCAGCGTGCTGCTGCCCCCGGCCCAGGACCAGAAGGTCCTCACCATCGGCGGCGGCAACATCGACTCGAACCCCGACGCGAACCGGCTGACCGACGTCATCGACCTCAAGTCCGCGAACCCGGCGTACGTCGCCGGACCACCGCTCCCGCAGGGCACCGTCGACCTCGGCAACGGCAAGGTCCCGCAGACCGGCGCCCAGGGCAAGATGTACGTGTCTGCCGTGCTGCTGCCCGACGGCAAGGTCCTGGAGACGGGCGGCGCCCTGCACAACCGCGCCAACCCGGTGTACGAGTCGTCGCTCTACGACCCGGCGACGAACACCTTCGACCCGGTGGCCGCCGACCCCGAGGCCCGCGGCTACCACTCGTCCGCGTTCCTGCTCCCCGACGGCCGCGTGATGGCCACCGGCGACAACCCGGGCAACGGCACCTGGAACCACAACGTGTCCGTCTACACCCCGCCCTACCTGCTCAAGGGCCCGCGTCCGGCGATCACTTCGGTCATCGACAACGAGTGGACGTACGGCGACACGCAACGCATCACGGTCGACCGCCCCATCGCCAGGGCCGAACTGATCCGTCCGGCCGCGGTGACCCACTCCTCCGACCCGAACCAGCGCTTCGTGGACCTGCCGCTCTCCGTCGACGGCAACAACGTCGACCTGAACGTCACGAGCAACCCGAACCTCGCCCCGCCCGGCTGGTACATGCTCTTCGCGGTCGACGCGAACGGCGTGCCGTCGGTCGCGAAGTGGGTGCACCTCCAGGGCCCGTCCGCCCTGGCAGCCGCTTCAGGGGAGGCCGCCTCGGGCCACGTCCACGCCTTCGCGGACTCGCTGGAGGGGAAGGTCGTGAAGCCCGGCAAGAAGCGCGCCGCCGCGAAGGTCAGCCCGACCATCGCGGGCTGCGACCGCCACTACGGCTCCGCGAACGTCTGCGTCCCGACGGTCTTCCCGGACACGGTCAAGAAGACGACGGCGTCCCGCTGCACCTGGCTGAAGTCGAACGACTACGGCCCCCTGAAGATCAACGGCAAGGACGACCCACTCCGCCTCGACCGCAACGGGGACGGCGTGGCATGCGGAAAGGGAGACGTCAAGCGCTGAACCGGGGCGCGACCGGGAGCTTTTAGGGGCGCGGGGAACTGCGCGCCCAGCCACGACGCACCCGCACCCGACCAGACACCGTATGCGCAAGCGAACCACAAGCGCCGGACGGGCTGATCTCAGCC